>JAGBFZ010000386.1 GCA_018110855.1 Oscillospiraceae bacterium | reverse complement strand
TTTCCGTGATATTGAAGAGCTTATATATGGCGATGTAATAAATGTGGATTACATACATACAAACTACGGAGCTGCGCTCAATACCATTTCCTTCGGTCTTGATACTCAGACTTGCCTGCTGATGGACGATTACCGTGCACTGAAAATATTCGGCGATACGCTTCCCTATTCGGCAGCGATAGTCCATTCAATCCTTCTCACTCAGCAGCAGAGCTACGATCTGGAAATAGACGGGGAAAAGCTCTCGGGAGTCAGCGCCGAAACGATTTTCGGAAGCGGTAATTATTTAGGAGGAAATCTGTATTTTTCCGATTCAAACAATGTTTTTGACGGCAAAGGCGGATTTATATCCGCTCCAAAATTGAACAGCATCAAAGAGATACAAATAATGATCGCAATGATGAAGCATGATATGAATCATATCCATAAGGTATGCAGCCACGGCGAATTTGAACGCTTTTCCATACGCCGCACAGACGGTTCTCCGTTTTCCCTGAATTTCGACGGCGAGCTGCAGAGCGGTATCACGCAGCTTGACGCACATATTGTCAGAAAAGGTCTGAAATTCGTGGTGCCAAAGGGATTGAAGGGAGGCGGCGGTAATGAATGAGGATTTTTACCGCGGCAGCAAAAGCGGTACGCTGCTTTTTTTCATCGGAGCACTAATTGTCATAGTCTCGGGTGCGGTCACAGAAACTCTGACCTTCCCCATCCGTCTTACAAACGGGCTTATTCTGCTTGTGATGTTTTTGCTTATGGTATTTCTCCAGAACAAGGTAAAAAAGCTTACCTATCAGATATATCAGGCAGTATGCTTTATGCTTATGGCAATACTGTTCGGCATAGTTTTTTCAAGCACCACAATGTTTTTCTGCACCATGGCGCTCCAGTGCGTAATAATGCTCATGCACATTGATTCAAGGTTCCTGCGGATACAGGGAAATATAATGCTCTGCCTGCTGATTTTGATGGGTATACCCTGCTTTATGGGATTTGAAAGAGCTGCAAAGCCGCTTGAATATGTGACAGGTGCCATAACACTAATGGGTGTGCATTGGCTGTGCAGCATACTTGCAAAATCCATCGAGCTTCGCGACCGCCGCAATCATGAGCAGGAGCTTTGCCTTGACGACCTGCTGAAGATCGTCGAGGACAAGTGCGACGAGGCAAGAGCCGCTACAAAGAGCAAATCCGACTTTTTATCCAATATGTCCCATGAGATAAGAACTCCTCTTAATTCTGTTCTCGGAATGAACGAGCTTATCCTCCGTGAAAGCAATGATGACACTATTATCGGCTATGCCTGCAATGTGGAAAATTCGGGCAGACTGCTGCTTTCGCTAATAAACGATATACTTGATTTTTCAAAGATAGAGTCGGGCAGAATGGAGATCGTTCCCGTAAGATATCATATCACCTCGGTGGTCAACGATACTGTGAATATGCTCACCCGCCGCTTTGAGGAAAAGGGGCTTGTTCTGAATGTGAATGCAGACCCAAGTATTCCCGGATGTCTTTTCGGTGACGAGGTGCGTATCCGTCAGATACTTACAAATATTATGACAAACGCTGTGAAATACACCGACAAAGGCTCTGTTACCCTTACGGTGGGCTATAAAAAGCAGTCTGATGAGCAGCTTATCCTGTCCCTCTCCGTCAAGGACACAGGCAGAGGAATAAAGGAGGAGGACAAAGAGAAGCTCTTCAAAGGCTTTACACGAGTAGATCAGGCTCGCAACAGGCACATC
The DNA here is from genome assembly GCA_018110855.1 of Oscillospiraceae bacterium. GTDB lineage: Bacteria > Bacillota > Clostridia > Oscillospirales > Ruminococcaceae > Huintestinicola. The sequence goes on along the minus strand of JAGBFZ010000386.1, from coordinate 4,695 downwards.
GAGGGAACGGGACTTGGTCTCTCCATCACCTCTCAGCTTGTATCCATGATGTCGGGAACCATTGATGTTAACAGCGTTTACGGGGAAGGCTCGGAATTTATCGTTCAGATACCCCAGAAGATAATAAACAGCCAGCCCGCAGGCGAATTCGGCATTGTTCGGAGATCTTCTGCCACAGCAAAATATAAGGAGAGCTTCACGGCTCCCGAAGCAAGTCTCCTTGTAACGGATGATAACAAGTCCAATATTCAGGTAGTTGAGGGGCTGTTAAAGCCCACAAAAATACAGGTGGATTCGGCTTCAAGCGGATATGAATGCCTGAATCGCCTGAGAGCGAAGAAATACAACATTCTCCTCCTTGACCACATGATGCCCGAAATGGACGGCGTGGAGACATTGCAGAAGATAAAGGAGGAAAACCTTGCCCCCGGAATGCCCATAGTTGCTCTTACCGCAAATGCTATCTCGGGAGCAAGAGACAAGTATGTGGAATACGGTTTCGAGGATTATCTTCCCAAGCCTATCTCGGGCAAAAGCCTTGAAAAAATGGTAATGGCTCTTCTCCCTCCCGAGCTTGTGCATCTGTCCTCCGAGGAAGCTCCCCCAGACTCCGCCCCGAAGGAGACCCCGCCCGAAGAAAAAGCAGAGCAAGCTCCCTCAGGTCTCATCAGCCGCAGCGTGGCTATGACATACTGCGGAGACAGTGAGGAGCTTTATATGATAATTCTTCAGACGTACTGCGAGGAATTTGAGGAGAGGCTTAATAAGCTATATGATTTTTACGAGAAGAAGGATCTTGAAAATTACCGCATTGTTGCCCACTCATTGAAAAGCAATTCTCTGAATATCGGTGCAGAGGCTCTCTCAGCTCAGGCAAAGGCTCATGAATTTGCCGCAAGAGATGAGATCTTTGAGGTGATCGCCGGCGATTTCGATTGTCTTATTGAGAATTACAAGGCAGTTAATGCGGAAGCTCACAGGATACTTGAAGAGCTTGAGGAAAAGCTTCAGGGAACTCAATCATTCTGATCATTATCAATAAAAAAAACCGCCCGTCCCATGCCTTTGATGCGAACATGGGACGGGCGGTTTTTATACTAATAACCAATTGTTCTATGGATAAAGACGGTGGATAGAATACGTCCAATCAAGGAAAACGACCGCAGGCGGGCTTCCGCCCGGCAAGGGAGTTTGACGCAGAGTGGGCGTATTATAGCCGCTGTATTTTGTCCATAGGTTAATTGGTTATTAGTATTATTACATTCCGTAAATGACCTCGTTTGTGTATTTCTCCGCTCCCGAGAAAAATTCCTCTGCATTGGACAATGTCACTCTCGCGATGGCAGTAAGCGCCTCCTCGGTGAGAAATGCCTGATGGGATGTGATTATTACATTGGGCATGGAGATAAGCAAAGAAAGTGTTTCGTCATCAATAATATCACCCGAACGGTCCTCATAGAAAACATCAGTCTCCTCCTCGTAAACGTCCAGACCTGCCGCTCCGATGCGCTTTTCCCTGAGCGCTCTGAGAAGAGCCTCGCTGTCGATCAGCTTGCCTCGGGAGGTATTGATTATAAAGGCAGTGCTTTTCATTTTACTCAGAGCGTCGCTGTCAATGATATATCTTGTGTCCTTTGTAAGAGGACAGTGAAGGGATATCACATCGCTCTCCGCAAAAAGCCTGTCTTTTTCAACATACTCAAAGCCCTTTTCCGCAGCTGCACTTTCATTTGGATAGGTGTCGTAGGCAAGCACCTTCATGCCGAAGCCCTTGCATATATCTATGAACACCTGTCCTATCTTGCCCGTGCCGATAACTCCCGCCGTCTTGCCGTTCAGGTCGAAGCCCGTCAGTCCGTTGATGCTGAAATTATAATCTCTGGTGCGAAGATAGGATTTGTGTATCTTGCGGTTAAGCAGAAGTATCAGCGCCATGGCGTGCTCAGCAACTGCATAGGGGGAATATGCAGGCACACGAAGAATGGTTATTTTCCCCGACGCATATTTCAGGTCGATGTTGTTATATCCCGCACAGCGCATAAGCAGCAGCTTTACCCCGCGCTTCACCAGCTCCCCGATGACCCTGCTGTCAAGACAGTCGTTAACAAAGGCGCAGACTGCTTTGCAGCCCTCTGCAAGAGCTGCCGTCTCGGGAGACAGCTTGTCCTCATAATAGTGAATATCAAAGCTCCTGTTCAGCTTGTCAAAATGCTCCCTGTCATAGGGCTTGGTATCAAAAAATGCAATTCTTTCCATTTTAATGCTTAGCCTTTCCTTTAATATTTTTTATTTATTTTCCGTATAATACCGAATAATATTCATACATATAATTATTTTTTCAGAAAAAACAGGTTTTTTTTGCATTTCGTTGATAAATTGTAACCATCTTGTAATAATTTTTGTTAAAAAAACTATTGGCAAGGGAAGAAATATATGATATAATATACTTGAAATGGAATAAGCACATGAAAAATGTTCTTATTTTGATTATTTTTTCTAAAAACGATAAATCAAATCGAAAAGGAGATTTTTACGATGAGCAAGAAATTATTCAGATCCATCGCCGCTGCATCCGCCGCTCTCGTTATGGCTACTCAGGCTATGGCATTCAGCGCTTCTGCAGCTAATGACTTTTTCTATTATTACAACGGAATTTATTATTCCGACGCCTACGAAGCTGCTGAAGCCGCAGGCAACAACCACGCTTTATATACTTCAGTTCTCTCCTCCCAGATCCCCAGCACTGCAAAGAAAAAATACCACGATCCTGTTACAAACCTGAATTACGATAATCTTTCGGATGTTCCTTCCAGCTGCACTAATCCTCAGGAAATATATGTTGGTGCATATAACATCAACAACAATTACTATTCTTACGGAAAGGGCTATTACTGCTCTCTTAACGGCGTTTACTATGCGACCTACAAGGAGGCTCTCACCGCAGCAGGCAATCAGGCTCAATATGTTACATATGTAGGCGAGTCTGCTGTTCCCAACCGTTATTACAGCTCCTACACAGGTCTTTATTACTCCACCTATGATGAAGCTGTAAATGCTTCCAGAGGCAACTCCTCATATGTTACCTATATGGGCGGTGACTATTGGTACGGCTATTACGGCTACGGCAGGTATTACAGCTCCTACACCGGCAAATATTACAACACTTATTCTGATGCTTTAAGCGCTTCAAACGGCAATTCCTCTTATGTCAGATATGTAGGCGATTACTACAACTATTATGACAGCTCCTATGCAGGCTATTTCTACAGCTCCTACACAGGCAAGTATTACAGCACTTACAGTGCAGCCGTTAATGCTTCAAACGGCAACTCTGCTTATGTAACTCCTGTAGGATACCTCTACAATCCCTCTACTTCTACTTCTTTAGGTTCCATCTACAAGTACTACTACAACGGCGTTGCATATCCCTCTCTTGAGGAGGCTAAGAAGGCTGGCGGTACAGTAGGCGTTGACATTTACTACTCCGTTTACGGTAATGCTGACAGAGTAGGCTACTATTACTACTACAACGGCACCTACTACGGCACCATCGAGGCTGCAAAGAGGGCTGGCGGAACTGCTCTGGGCGATGATATCACCTACGTTCCCTACGGCTACTATGGAGATTCCAACAACGGCGGCTATGGCTATTATAACAGCATTTACGGCTATTATGATCCCTACTATACTGCAAGAAACCTCTTTAGCCAGAACAAGATCACTTCTACTAAGGAAGCTGCTGACGGCGAGCCTTATATCTACGGCAAGAAGAACAAGGCAGGCTGGGATACCGTTATCAAGTACATCAAGAACGTTGCAAAGGGTACTGAGATCAAGGTTGACATGAACGGCTCCTATGTTATCCCCAAGAATGTTCTTGAGGCTCTTGACGGCAAAAATATAACAATCACCTGTGTTCTCGACAACGGCGTTAAGTGGTCTATCAACGGCAAGGATGTGGATACCGCTCAGGATATCACCATCTACACCGAATACAACATCAGCTATATCCCCAATACCCTCGTAAGCAAGGCTTCCAAGGGTGCAGTGGGCAAGGCTGAGATCGGCGTATCCAATAACTATGACAGCTTCGGCTCAGAGTCAAGCATAACTGTTAAGTTCTCCGGCAAGAGAGCAGGCTGCACCGCTTCTGTTTACCGTTATGATCCTAACAGCAACTCCCTCAAGGGCGTTGACAAGGCTAAGGTTCAGTCCGATGGATCCTGCACTTTCACAGCTGTTGCAGGCGGTCCTTACCTCATCGTTCTCAAGTAATCTATATCATATGCACCAAAAGGCTGCGCAGGTTATCCTGTGCAGCCTTTTTTCTACTTGTTATTTTTTTGTTTGATATACTTCTGCCGCTATTTCTCCCGCTGATTCAAAGCCTTTCTTTGCCGCAATAACTGCAATGATCTCATTTATTACAGCAGCTGCTGCGATAGTTCCTCTTATTATCTGAGTACATTCATCAGAGCTGCCCGAAAGGGTCGATACCGCAATTCCCGTAAATACAAGGGATACTCCCGAATGGGGCAGCAGGGTCAGACCCAGATATTTCTGAACGTTTATATCAAGTCCCGTTGCCTTTGCTCCAAGCCTTGCGCCAAAATATTTTCCCGCAGCTCTTACTGCGATGTATATGAATGTATAAATTCCTGCTCCGAAAACAGCGTGATAATCAAGGGGAGCACC
>JAGBFZ010000385.1 GCA_018110855.1 Oscillospiraceae bacterium | reverse complement strand
CCGAGGGACGGGTCACAGACCACAGGATAGGACTTACCATATACAGGCTTGAGCATATCCTGAACGGCAATATGGACGAGATAATCGACGCTCTCGCTACCGCAGATCAGGCGGCAAAGCTATCTGCACAGGGCGATGACTGATTTATAATATTCGCATAAACTAAGGAAAATCAGACTATGAATTACGATACACAGATGCTGTCCTCCTCGGAGGAGGACATTGACAAAGCGGCGGAGCTTTTAAAAAAAGGCATGGTGGTGGGAATACCAACCGAAACGGTTTACGGTCTTGCCGCAGATGCGCTGAATACCGAAGCTGTTGCCCTGATATTCAAGGCAAAGGGCAGACCTCAGGACAATCCCCTGATCGTACATATCGGGGAGCTTTCCGACATATATAAATATGTGACAGAAGTGCCCGAAAATGCATTGAAGCTGGCAGATGCTTTCTGGCCGGGACCTCTTACCATGGTGATGCCGAAAAAGGATATTATTCCCATGGTCACAAGCGGCGGACTTGATACGGTGGGCATACGCTTTCCTGTTCACCCTGCTGCACGAGAGATAATAAAAAGAAGCGGCTGTCCTCTTGCGGCTCCCTCTGCTAATCTTTCGGGAAGCCCAAGCCCCACAACGGCTATGCACGTTTTTAAGGATATGAACGGCAGGATACCCGCTATTGTGGACGGGGGAGACTGCGCTGTGGGAGTGGAATCCACTGTGGTTTCCTTTGATAAGGACGGTAAGGTGCGCTTACTTCGCCCCGGATTTGTGTCTCTTGAGGATATTAAAAGCATTGTGGGGGATAATAATGCCCTGTGCGCCAAGGGTGTTACGGAGAAAATTTCAGACGGGGAAAGGGTGCTTTCTCCCGGAATGAAGTACAAGCATTATTCTCCCAAGGCAAATGTGACTATCCTATGCGGCGGTATGGATAAATTTACAGGCTATGTTTCGGCTCATAACGGTGAAGGGGTCTGTTCTATGATATTCGATTCGGACGCAGATGGTTTCCCTTTTGAATATATTACCTATGGCGATACATCCGAGGAACAGGCAAGGCGGCTTTTTTCAGTCCTCAGAAGCATTGACGATATGGGAGCGGTGCAGGTGTATGCAAGATGCCCCGATCAGACAGGAGTGGGCCTTGCTGTTTATAACAGGCTGCTCAGAGCCGCAGGATTCGAGGTGGTGAACCTTTGAACGGAACACGGGCATGGGTCACAGGTCTGACGGGGCAGAGCGGTGCGGGAAAGACCACTGTAAGCAGGGTGTTTTCCCAAAACGGCTTTGCTGTTATTGACGCAGATATCATCTCAAGAGAGGTGACCGAAAGGGGTCAGCCCTGTTTAAAAGAGCTTGCCGAGGCATTCGGCGGAGATATTCTGAACGGTGACGGCACTCTTGACAGAAAAAAACTGGGCGGCATTGTCTTTTCCGACAAGGAAAAGCTGAGACAGCTAAACGGAATAATTTACCCATACATAATCTACCGCATAATCAGCCGCATTGACGAGCTGTCGGAGCAGGGGGAGAAGCTTATCCTCCTTGACGCTCCCACTCTTTTTGAGGCAAATGCGGATGATCTGTGCGACCTTATCATCAGCGTTACCGCCGACGAGGATATCAGGCTCAGACGGATAACAGCGAGGGACGGCATAACCCCCGAAGCGGCAAAGAAGCGCTTTGAATCCCAATATTCCGAGCATTTCTTTGTGAATCACTCGGATTTTGTGATAATAAACAACAAAACTCCCGACATTCTCGCTGCCAAGGCTGAGGAGGTCGCAGGCAAGATCAAGGAGTATTACAATGCCAAAGCAAACGGATAGACCCCGCCGCAAAAGGAGAAATCCTCTTTTCCCTTTTGTTATCATAATTCTGCTGGGAGTGGGGATATATATGCTTCCCGACCTTTGCAGGAATTATATTTATCCCGAAAAATACAGCGAATATGTGGAAAAATATTCCGCAAAATATGGTATGGACAGTCATTTCATCTATGCTGTGATAAAGACCGAGAGCAATTTTGACCCGAAAGCCGAGTCGGACGTGGGGGCAAGAGGGCTTATGCAGCTCATGGAGGATGCCTACGACTGGGTGGGCTACCGCATGGAGGACGGCAGAGAGATAAGCTACGACCATATGTTCGTTCCCGAGTATAATATTGAATACGGCACATATCTTCTCATGCTCCTTTACAATGAGTACGGGGATTACGAGACCGCTCTCGCCGCATATCATTCGGGACGGGGAAATGTGAACAAGTGGCTTGAGGACAGTTCTCTCAGTGCAGACGGGAAAACTCTCGATGATATCCCTTCTTCTGCCACAAAGCATTATGTCAACAAGGTTATGAATGCATATTCCGCATATAATAACCTATATGAGTAACTGAATCAGAAAGGAAGTTTTATTATGGAAAAGGAAAAATCAGCAGCAAAGCTTTTGCAGGAAAAGCTCTGTGTTCAGAGAAAAAACGGCGTTCTCAGGACATCTGAGGAGGATATGAAGCTCTGCGATGAATACTGCGAGAGCTACAAGAAATTCATGGACGAGGCAAAGATTGAGCGTGAGGCTGTGGAATTTGCGGAGGCTGCCGCAATTAAGGCAGGCTACAAGCCCTTTGAGAGAAATATGCGCCTTGAAGCGGGTGACAAGGTATATTATGTGAACCGCAAAAAGGCTGTTATTCTTGCGCTTATCGGCAAAGAGCCTGTATCGCAGGGCGTTCATATTGCTGCGGCACATATTGATTCTCCCCGTCTCGACCTTAAGCAGAATCCCCTTTACGAAAGCGAGGAGACTGCTTATTTCAAGACCCATTACTACGGCGGGATAAAGAAATATCAGTGGGGAACTATTCCTCTTGCACTTCACGGCGTTATTGTTAAAAAGGTTGGAACGGCAGTCCGTGTAAGCGTGGGCGAGGACGAGAGCGACCCTGTTTTTTGCGTTACCGATCTTCTTCCCCATCTTGCGCAGGAGCAGATGAAGCGCAGCGCAGGGGAGATAATCAAGGGTGAGGAGCTTAATATCCTTATCGGCTCCCGTCCTTTCAGAGATGATGAAGTGAGCGAAAAGGTGAAGCTCAATATCATCTCCCTTTTAAATGAGAAATACGGCATTGACGAGTCGGATTTTGTTTCCGCAGAGCTTGAGGCTGTTCCTGCACTCAAGGCAAGGGATATCGGCTTTGACAGGAGCATGATCGGCGCATACGGCCATGATGACAAGGTTTGCGCATACACCGCTCTTACCGCTCTTCTTGACTGCAAAAAGATACCTCAGAAAACTGCGGTTGTGGTCCTCACCGACAAGGAGGAAACAGGCTCGGACGGAAATACGGGTCTGCGCTCTTCCTATCTCAAGTATTTCATCTACGACCTTGCGGAGTGCTTCGGAGAGAACGGCAGGACTGTTCTCAGCAGATCGGAGTGTCTGTCAGCTGATGTAAACGCTGCATTTGACCCTACCTTCCCCGATGTAGTTGAGCGCAGAAATGCCGCATTTATCAATTACGGCGTAGTGGTAACAAAATTCACAGGCTCGAGAGGAAAATCGGGCACCTCCGACGCTTCTGCGGAATTTGTGGGCAGAGTGAGAAAGCTCATGGAGGATAACAGCGTTGTTTGGCAGACAGGTGAGCTTGGCAAGGTCGATCTTGGCGGAGGCGGAACTGTTGCGGCATATATTGCAAACCTGAATGTTGACACCATTGATGTGGGCGTTCCCGTTCTCTGTATGCACGCTCCTTATGAGATAGTTTCAAAGCTTGATGTTTACATGACCTACAAGGCTTTTGTAAGCTTCCTTTCCGAATAATAAGGTTGCGATCTCCCGCAGAAAATCATTTTTCTGCGGGATTTTTTTCTATTGACATTATGTTAAATTGAGGTTATAATTATATTGAGAAACTATGCGGGAGGGGATCGCTGTGGAGATAGTGCTGCTGTTTGTGATGATCTGGCTCATATCACCTATTGTTCTCGGAATAGTATGCCTTGTTCAGCGCTCAAGGATAAAGGAGCTTGAAAGGCAGCTTGGAGAAGCTAAGGACAGAAATATACCCGAGCCGCCCTCTTATGCGACCTCTCCGTCCGAATCGGCTTTGAAAACGGCTCCGGCTGCAGAGGATATTCCGAAGATATCCGAGCCTGTTGCGTCGGGGACATACAAGGCTGAGGATATTTCGCCTGCCCCCGCATATTCATATGAAAGCAAGGCTTCAAATACAGATACAGCGAAAAATCCGAAGGATCACACAAATGTTATCCTTATTCTCGGCGCAATGTTCATTATCCTTGCAGGAATTGTCTTTGCAGCCGCTGCATGGTGGGCAATGGATAATTTTGCCCGTTCTGCTGTGCTTATGGGCTTTTCCGTATTGTTTTTCGGGCTTCATGCTTTTTCGGCAAAAAAACTTGGACTCGATACTGCGGGCAGAGTATTTTATGTTCTTGGAAGTGTGTTCCTTCCCGTTTCCTTCGGGGCGGGAGCGGCTATGGGATTGTTCGGAGATATCCCTGCAATGGCTGTTTTGGCGGTCATGTCGCTGCTGCTGTCCGTTCCGTTTTTTGTGGGTGCGCATATCTATGACCTGAACGGCTATGCAAAGACGGCATACATATCTCTCACAGCCGCCCTTGCGTTTTTGATGATCCATATCGGGGGAGCAGTCTGCGCCGCTGTGATGGCTGTGATCTCCCTTGCTGCGGTAATTCTTCAGCCTAATATGGAAAAGCTCCTCAAGGGAGCAATATCACGGGAATATCACCTGTTCGCCATGGTGAATCCATGGGCGCTTGCTATAATTTCTCTGTTCATTTCTGATGGCGGGGGAGCCTTTGTGCTGCCTGCAGTGCTGTTCTCGGCGGCATTTTTCACCCGAACGGTCAAGGGGGCTGATCCCTCGGCGGGAATGTACCCCATGTGCGCCTATCTTCTGATAGGAACGATGGTCGGCATACGCCCCGATTCTGTTGACGGATATGTGCTTATCGGCGCGGCGGTGATGATAGTTTTCACCGTTCTCGGCATGATGGACGCTGTTCCCGAGGGGGTCAAGGCTGCTTCGGAAAAGATATCCGCCCTGTTTTCGGGGGCTGTTATCGCCTTTGGGTTTGTTTCGGGAGCTGTAGGCGGAGGTCTTGGTGATTTTGAGTTTTCCTCTCTTATCTCTGCATTAATGGTAGTTGTTCAGCTTGGCATTATTTCCTTTCGAACAAAGGAAAATGTATGCAAGGTCCTGTTTACGGCAGGCTTCTGCTGGTTTGGCTTTGAGCTTTCGTCGCTGCTTTATACACATACGTCAATGGGATATGCGGCGCTTACTGTTATGTCGGTTCTGTTCGCGCTGTTCCTCTTTGTAATTAAGCTGTCGGGTCTCGGAAAGCATTTTTATCATTTTTCATCGGATATTATTATATCTGCGGCGCTTGCTCTGACCTTGATGTTCAGGGATACCTTTGAGGGTGGGATAGTCTGCTGGGTGCTGCTTATGGCTGTGCTTTTCCTTTCGGGGCGGGATAATGCTTTCGGCAGGACTGCACCGCCCTTCGGATTTATCCTTTCGGCATATCCTGTGTATTTTTTTGGCTCTGTCAGGGAGGATTATTTGTATCCCGTGTCCTTCTCACTTATCTGCGGTACTGTGATATACTGCATTGGTGCAATGGCAGTGCTAATAAAGCCCCTTCGAAAATATTCACCTGTCATGAGCATGGGAATACCTGCTGTGAGCCTTATTCAGCTGATGATATTCCTGACAGAAGAGGATAGATATTCGCTATACGGCGCTGCGGCTATTGTTATTTATTGCGCTGTAAGCCTGTTTGTCAACAGAGAGCATAAGCGAAGCGGCTTGTTCTGCGGATATTTTCTCGGTGCATTATGCTTTGCGGTGTATGAGGGTGCGTTTTTGTCAATGACATCGGAGAACAGCCTTAATGCCTTAATATTCCCTGCGGTGCTGCTGCTTTTATTCTTCGGCATAAGCATTTTTCCCGGAATTTACGGCACGAAGGTATCGGAGGATATGATGGGCTTTCTGTGGGGAGCTATGCCTGTTTATTCTGCGATACTAACAATGGCGGCAATATCCGAGACCTTCGGCACTGCCATGATCTGCGCTGTTATCCTTGCGGTATTCGGCTGCGGCGCGGCTGTTATCAGAAAAAATTCCCTGTTCTCACTTTTCGATATCCTGCTTTTGTACATAGGACTTGGGTGCTATCTTACAGATTTGGGCAGAAAGGAAATGATAATGCCTGCCTTTGTTCTGATGGGCATTATTTCGGCGCTATGCGGCAGGCTTATTTTCCGAGAGAAAGTATTTCGGGGGAAATTATTTGATATGCTGTCATTGTCGGCGTTTGCTTCATCGGCGGGGCTGATATTCGGCAGCATCGGAAAATATGATGTATGGCTTGGCTTTGTGCTTCTTGCAGCAGGGCTTCTCAATCTTATCAGAAAGGAAAGCTCCCAAAAGACAAGAAACGCATTATTCTCAGCGGCAAGCTGCGTTCTGCTGCCTGTGTGGCGGACTCAGCCGTTTATTGAGATACCCGAAATAGTCAGAACCGAGCTGAATTTACTCCCCGTGGCGATCGCCTGCGGACTTATCATGCTTATCTACCGTGAAAAGCCTGCCCCTGCGGCAAATGTATCCTTTGCAGCTGCGGTTATTTCGCTTGTTATACTGTTCATTGACGCTGTGGGAACAGGGTATGCTGCGGACGCTGTTATGCTCGGAGCGGTTATTGTAATGATACTTCTTGCATCCTTTGTCCTGCGGAGGAAAAGATGGTTTGCCCTGTCGGCTGCAAGTGCGGCAGCGGAAGCAATTGTCCTTACTCTCAGGCTGTGGAACAGCAGGACGTGGTGGATATATCTCCTTGCTGCTGGCGTTATACTCACCGTTCTCGGCATGATGAATGAGCGGAGAAAACAGCAGAAAAACAGCGAAAAAACGAGTCTCTCCAAAATTATGTCCGACTGGGACTGGTAATTAATTGGCAAGATATTTCAGAAGCAAGAGGCAAGACTGCTCTCCTGTCGGAAAAGTGAAGAAAACTTAAATAGAAGGTTGAAATCTGAATGGATATAGGAATAGATTTAGGCACCGCCAATATTATGATAAGCATGGAAAACAAGGGCGTTGTTTTCTATGAGCCTGCGGTGGTGGCATTCAACAAGAAAATTGGCGAGATAATCGCTGTGGGCATGGAGGCATACCGGATGATCGGCAAGGCTCCCGAGCATATTGCCGTTATACGCCCCCTCTGCGATGGCGTTATCTCCGACTATGACATGACGGAGAGTCTTGTTTGCGAATGTATCCGCAGGGTAACGGGCAGACAGATGCTTATGCCGAGGATAGTAATGTGCGTGCCGTCGCTGATAACCGATGTGGAGAGCCGTGCTGTTATTGAGGCTGCCCGTCAGGCGGGAGCACAGAAGGTTTTCCTTATCGAGGAGCCTGTTGCTGCTCTCATGGGCGCAGGTGTGGATATTTCCAAGGCAAGAGGTCACATGGTGGTGGATATCGGCGGCGGTACTACGGATATTGCGGTAATGTCCATGAACGGTATCGTTGCAAAAAACTCCGTCAAGCTGGCGGGAAATAAGATTGACGCAGCCATAATCAGATATGTTCAGAACAGATACCGAATACTTATCGGTGAAAAAACTGCGGAGAATGCGAAAATAACCCTTGCGCAGGTTTTCGAGCCTGACGGCAGCAGGGAGATGGCGGTCAAGGGCAGAAACCTTGTAACAGGACTTCCCGCACAGGTCAAGCTCACCGATTATGATATTTACAAGGCGATCATAGATATTGCAAACGAGATGGTTGACGCTGTTAAGGGCGTGCTCGAGGTCACTCCGCCCGAGCTTGCGGGTGATATCCATACAAACGGAATCATCCTCACAGGCGGCGGTGCACTTATCGGGGGTATCGATAAGCTCATCGAACGGGAGACAAATATCCGCACCTATGTGGCTGACGACCCTCTCCGCTGTGTTGCAAGGGGTACAAGCCTTGCATTCAGGCATCTTGACACGCTGCTTGACGGATTTGAACGCATATCGCTTTACGGCTACAACGAGGTATGATTAAGCAGAAAGGATCTTTATTATGAATACAGCAATGCTTTTAAAGCCCAAGGCAATGGTGGCATATATTTACGGCGATCTCTCCGCAGAGGAGGGTCTGAAGGAATTTATCGATCATGGCTATACCGCAGTTCCTGTTATTGACAGGGATGGTATGTACATAGGGGTAGTCAGCGAGAGGGATTTTCTTTATCGGATACTTGAGACAAAGAGCGTTGAGACGATAAACGATGATAATCTCACTGTTGCCGACCTTGCAGGCTGCTCACGCTTTGAATCGGTTCCCATCGATGCGGATATTGATACACTTTTTAACCGCATCATCGAACAGAACTTCGTTCCTGTGGTGGACAGCAGGGGAATGTTTTCGGGCATCGTTACCCGAAGAGACGTGCTTATGCGCATGGAATACAAGCTCAGACAGGCTGAGTGCGCAGCTTCAAGATAACTGAAAGGAAAAAATAATTTGGATTACATATTTCTCGACATGGAGTGGAATCAGCCCAGCGGAAAATCGAATACCGTTACTGAGCCTGTGCCTCTTCATGGTGAGATAATCAGGATCGGGGCGGTGAAGGTCAATGAAAAAATGCAGGAGACCGACCGCTTCCACTGCTGTGTTATCCCAAAATATTACAAAAAAATGAACTCCTTTGTGGGCAAGGTAACGGGACTTTCGGGGGCGTCTATATCCTTCGGGCAAAAATTTCCCCTTGCGTACAGTCAGTTTACGGACTGGTGCGGCGATGACTGCATTATCCTCACATGGGGCAGTGAGGATGAGAAAATGATGGACGCAAATCTCGCAGTTCATGATATGGACGTATCTCACCCGAGATTTTACGATCTTCAGCAGATCTTTGCCCATCGGATAATTGGAACAGGCAAGCAGTATTCATTGCAGGCTGCTGTGGAGCATTATGAGCTGTCATGGGACCTTAAAGCCCATGATGCTCTTAATGACGCTGTGTACTGCTCAAGGATAGGGCTTAGCATGGATTTTTCAAGGTATATCGGTGAATATGAGGATATGCTCAGAGAGGCGGAGGAGCAGCGGCAGGAAAAATATTTCTCCACCTATCAGAATGTGGGAAGCCCTTCCGAGGCTATGAACAGCAGGCGGATAACCTTATGCAGCTGTCCGAAATGCCGCAGGATAATGAGCCGTAAAAAATGGGCGTTCTGCGGTGAGACCACAGCTATCAGCCTTTGCAGCTGCAAGACTCACGGGGAATACTATGTCAGGCTGAAAATGAAAAAATGTCCTGACGGCTCCTATTCCGTTACAAAAAAATATGCAAGGCTTAACGAGGAATACAAAGAATTTTATTTGCGTTCCGCCGATAAGCAGGAGGTAGGCTCAGGGGTTTAATAAGACTATATTATGTAAAATGTTGTGATGTATTAAGTTAATTTTTTGTTAAAAAGAACAATGTTTGGTTAATATACTTGAAAAAAAAATCTTTATATGATATAATTTTCGTAAATAAGCATGAAACCGGTATGGGGTCATAGTATCGTATATTTCAGCAGTGTTAAGCGGAAACGGGGATAATTTTTTATGATAAAAAATGCTTTTAAAGCAAGCTTTATAAAACGAATAATCGTATTGATATTTCTGTTTAATGTTATATTTGTTGCGCTGTTTACCTCAATGACCTTTCTTATCACTAAAAGCAATATCAGCGGTGATGTCAATTCTGTTATGGTAAATTCCTCCGAAGCTGCTTTTGATTCCATTGATGATTATTTTGCGGGTGTGGCAGGCTGTCTTCGTATGCTTTCGGGCAACAGTGATACAGCACAGCTTCTTGCTTATCCCGAAAGATCGGGCAGTGAGGCAGTATTTCAGGATATGGACAGACTGATGTCTTCATACGGCAGTCCTGCGGCAATATGGTGCGTTTCTGAGGAGAACGGAAGCTTTTACGCAAACGGCGGCGTTTCGGGAAGTATCTTTACCGAGGATTATGAATGGTTTTCCAATGCAGAAAGATCATCTTCGGACAATGTTCTGGTATATATTCACAACAGCGAAGAGGAGTCACGCTTTATCGACTGTGATTCGCAGCTTGCCCTTGTTCTGCCCGTAAGGCTTGACGGGAAATTTGTGGGCTGCGTAGGTGCGGAGATCTCAGCAGAACGCGTTTCAAATGAGATATCCCGCAGAATTTATACTGACGGCGTATATTCCGCTGTGCTCGACCAGTCAAATAGGGTCATCTGTATTTCTGACAGCGATCGGAAAAAGTTAAACGAGCTTTTTGGCAATATTGATAATGACGTCTTTGGAAATGGTCTTGATACTCTTGCAGAGAGTATTTCGGCAAACGGTTCCATCATCGAGTTCAAAACGGGCAGGACTACAAGCTATGCTATGTGTCAGGTGGCAGCGGGAGGTCTGAGAGTTCTTACTGTTTTTGACGGCCGTGTTGCGGACGGCAGCTTTTCAAAAATGTACTCCCAGCAGATCATTATTCTTGCCTGCCTCTTCATTCTTGAGCTTATCGCAACGCTCAATGTGATTCGGCACGAAGCAAAGGATATTCCTGAGATATCTAATTCCATTGCGGAGATCTCTGCGGGTAACTATAATTTCAGAATTAATTCATCTTCAGAAAATGAGATAGGTCTGATTGCAAGATCTGTTGACGACCTTGCACAGACCCTTCAGGATAAAAATGCAGTCATAGATGAATATATGACTCTCGATCCCACCACAGGGCTTCAGAACCGTTACAAGCTGTATGAATACATCGAGGACCTTATGGTGAGCAGGGACGAGACAAGAAAACGCTTTGCTCTGCTGTTTATCGACATTGACAATTTCAAGTGGATAACCGAGACCCTCGGTCACAGAAACGGCGATGAGTTCCTGAAAATTTTCGGTCAGAGACTCAAGTCTGTAGTTCCGCGCGTGTTCAGATTCAGCGGCGACGAGTTCGTGATACTTGCCGATCTGAATGATGATTATGGCGTTATAGATGAGCTTATCAAAAATCTCCGTTTAGCATTTGTTGAGCCTGTGGAGATACTCAATGACAAGCTTTATGTTCAGTTCTCTGTGGGAATTTCCATATATCCCGATGATGACACCAATCCCGATATGCTTCTCAGGGACGCTGATATTGCCATGAGCCGTGCCAAGGAAAAGGGCAAGGGAAGAACTTCTTATTACAATGTTTCCTTCCATCAGAAGGTGCTCAGCAAGGCGATTATTGCTCAGAGACTTAACAAGGCTCTTGAAAACAATGAGATGTTCCTCAATTTCCAGCCAATTATTTCCGTTCAGAACGGCGATATCCACGGCTTTGAGGTACTCGTCAGATGGGAGTCCGAGGAGCTGGGCAGCGTTAATCCCTTCACCTTTGTTCAGATCGCCGAGGAGACAGGGGCCATTATTGAGATAGGTACATGGATATTTGAAACGGGCTGCCGTTTCCTGAGACGGGTAAACGAGATAAATCCCGACATAATTATGTCCATAAATGTATCTCCCGTTCAGCTCAAGCGCAAGGATTTCCTTGACAAGGTCAAGCGGACGATCGCTGTTTTCGGTGTAAATCCTGCCAATATTCAGGTCGAGATCACCGAAACAAGCCTTGTAGAATTTATTGACGGCAATAATGATACAATTCAGAAAATTGCAGATATGGGAATCTCTCTTGCTCTTGATGATTTCGGAACGGGCTACTCTTCCTTCGGATATCTCAAGGATATGCCCATCAAGACCCTTAAGGTGGATAAGTCCTTCGTTGATGAGATATGCAGCAAGCACAAGGATTATCAGATCACAGGATCCATTATTGATATGGTGAAGAATCTTGGTCTGAAAACCGTTGTTGAGGGCGTTGAGACCATTGAGCAGTACAATATCCTTGCGGAAATGAAATGCGATTACATTCAGGGCTTCCTTATGAGCAAGCCGCTGAATGCAGAGGACGCAATGAAGTTCGTGGAGACCTACGAGGAGCTTCACAAGCCCAATAAACGCACACTTGAGGCAAGCTCCAACAAGCTCGCCGTGGAACGGCTTGAGCGTGAGAAAAACGAGGCAGCGCAGACATACGAATAATACTCTGACCCGCAGGGCTTTATCTGCGGGTCATTTCATTTGATAAGATTTATTTCTTTGAAAATGTAACATTTCAGCTCTCTCAGGTGTATTATTATCAGAGAGCAAAAAAGGGGTGAGTCAAGGAAATGGATAATCCCGGGAAGCAGCAGCGCTTTCGCCGCTGTTTCGATGAATACAGCAGAATTGTTTATTCTGTGGCGTTTACTATGATGAAAAACGCTGCGGATTCCAACGATGTTATGCAGGAGGTTTTTCTGAAATTTTATCAGAATATGGACAAGCTCACCGAGGAAGCCCATGTAAGACCGTGGCTCATAACAGTTACCATGAATACCTGCCGCAATGAGCTTCGCTCGGGGTGGTTTTCACGGACTGTCAGAAAGGATACTCTCGATGAAGCGAGCTATGACGAGGATTTCGGTGAGAAAAGCGACCTTTTTTATGCAGTGATGGAGCTGCCTGAAAAGGAACGTGTGCCAATTCATCTGTTTTACTACGAGGGCTGCTCCACTTCGGAGATCGCAAAGCTTTTAAATATGAAGGAATCAACGGTCAGGGTCAGGATAATGCGGGGACGGGAAAAGCTGAAAAAGAAATTAAAGGAGGAAATGGTATGAGCAGGAACAGAAAATACATCGAGCAGTTCGACCGTAACGCAGGCAAGCCTGCCGATTTTGACAGCCTCTTTGATTTTGAAAAGAATAAGCTTATTGCCAAGCGCAGAATAAAAATGAAAAGCTCCCGAAGCTATGCTGCTGCAATGTGCTCGGCTGCTGCTGTCATTGGCATTGCCGCATTTGCCGCTCTTGCGTACATTAACGAAAGGGGAATTGCTTCGGATTCGGTAATGAGCAAAAGCACGGGCGATATTACTTCCGAGATCACTGCATATATAGAGGAAAAAAGTTCCGTTGAACTGATACCCTTGATCGACAGATTTGAATATGATGTTACGGGAGATATGAGCGGGAATGCAGAACTGCTAAGGCAGTACAGCTCGGAAACGGATACTCAGAAAGCATATATTACAGACTGGCAGGCGGTAATGAGATTCAGAGTCGTTTCCAAAAAATATGATTTCGGAAAGATCGTTTACTGCGTAAAACCTCTGGAGTATTATGCGGAAGAGGATTTTTCAGAAATTATCAGCGGAAATGAAACTGTAACCTTTTCTGTTCACTCTTATGATCTAAGGGAACTTCAGATAGGCAAGGAATACATTATGCCCTTTATGGCTTACAATTCAGACGAGAATAACGGTGACAGCGAGGATCCTTCAGCAATGCTTTATGCTGATAACACAGGCTATTATGCTCAGAAAACGGATATGGGCTGGCTTATTTACAACTGCGGGATGTACCGTTCAGATCTTCTTGAAGCAATGGAAGCAGATACGGAAGAGGTTTTCGATAATTTTAACGGAACATCTTTCTATCATCTTGAACCTTCCGATGAAAAGATGAGCGAAAAGATAAGAACATTTCTTGAGAGCCGTGATGAGGTCTATTATCATGTGGAGCTTGGCAGCAGCACGGCGCAGGTCGATCTCAAGGAAATCCTGCCGAATGCCGAGTTTGAAAACGTGCGCTATTTTGTCAATGAAAACGGAGTGCCTGACAGAACTCTTCTTGTTCTTGATAATGAGCAGTATTTCTCGCTCCTGCCGCATATTTCGGGATATGTTGTCTTTGCGGGAAGAGCACTTTCTGACAATCTGTGCGCCGCTGTTGAGCTTGTATATTACGGAAAGCATGGGGACGATTATTATTGCCGGACAATTCTCATGTCGGGCTTTTCCGAGCTGAGTGTTTCAACAGGGGACAGCATTGATGAAAACGCTGCAATAGGCGTATGCAGCAATGAACCTGTTTATATGCAGTTTATTGACAACAACGGTATGCCTATGGAGATCAGGCTTGACAATAATACAGAAGAAACGACAGTTATTATGGCTGAATAAACAAAATCCCACCGAGAATGATCCGATCATTTTATACTAATAACCAATTGTTCTATGGATAAAGACGGTGGATAGAATACGTCGGGGTCAAGGAAAACGACCGCAGGCGGCATTTATGCATGGCAAGGGAGTTTGACGCAGAGTGGGCGTATTATAGCCGCCGTATTTT
>JAGBFZ010000384.1 GCA_018110855.1 Oscillospiraceae bacterium | reverse complement strand
TATCCTTTTTTGAAATATTTATACACTCTTATGAGATCTTTCGAAATATTTTTTCTTAAATAGTATTGACAAATTAGAACTTTTGTGCTATAATTATATAAGTGCAGATATCCTCTTTAAGAAGCTGCAGTAAAAATCAGCTGCATAGATCATATTATAATTTGCCGATAAATCAATTGCGCGGTGACAAAACTGACAAATCTTTACATATTAACAACGCGCCCTCGCCGAGGGGCGTCCCCCGCAAAAAAGTGCTTGCTTTTTTTTCGTTAATATGGTATAATATATTAGTATAGCGGCGATGTGCCTTCTGAGGGTGCAGACGCTTGATTTTTGCGGTTTTTCTTCCGCTCCGAAATGGGGTTTTGTATGAAATCTTTCGACGAGGTTTTTGAAAAGGTCCTGGACCTTATCCATCAGAAGGTGGTAAACGGCGAGCTGACCTCCGTTGCCTTCGATATGTGGATAAAATCCATGAAGCCTGTGAAGCTTGAGGATAACGTGGCTTATTTTACCGTTCAGTCAAAGTTTCAGCAGGGCATTATCCTGAAAAATTACGAAAAGATCCTGAAGGATGCCTTCCTGAACGTTATGGGCTTCGATGTGGAGATAAATATCTCCCCTGCTGAGCTTTCCGATGAGAACGACTCCAAGCCCATAAAGGACAGAGAAGAGCTGGAGCTTACCTTTTCAAACGCTGAATATGACTACACCTTCGACACCTTTATCGTTGGAAAATCAAACGAATTTGCTCACGCTGCCTGCGTTGCGGTCTCAAAAAATCTGGGCAGCGCCTATAATCCGTTATTTATACACGGTCCCTCGGGACTGGGCAAAACTCATCTGCTGACTGCTGTTTCCAATGCCATCAAGGCTGCAAGGCCCGATACCTACATCGTTTACGTTACGGGCGAGGCTTTTACCAATGAGCTTATCAATGCCATCAGAGAGCAGACTACTCACGATTTCCGAAAAAAATACCGCAGTGCTGATGTTCTTTTAATGGACGACATTCAGTTTATCTCGGGAAAGGAATCCACTCAGGAGGAATTTTTCCACACCTTCAACGAGCTCCACAGTCAGGGCAAGCAGATAATCCTCACCTCGGACAGGCCTCCCAAGGACATCAAAACTCTTGAGGAACGCATCAGGACCCGTTTTGAATGGGGTCTTATTGCGGATATCACTCCTCCCGATTTTGAAACAAGAGTTGCCATAATAAGGCGCAAGGCGGATCTTCTGAATCTCACACTCACAGACGATGTGATAGATACGATCGCCACAAGGCTCAAGGCTGATATCAGACAGCTTGAGGGCTGCGTTAAAAAGCTCAAGGCTTCTCAGCACCTTATGGGTACTCCACCCACCATGACTCAGGCTATGAACGCCATAAGAGAGATACTCAGCGATGATACCATCGCTCCCGTTACGGTGGACAGGATAATCGGTGAGGTTGCGGGAATTTACGGCGTTACAAGCGACGATATCAGAAGCATGAAGAGATCCTCTCAGATCTCGACGGCAAGAAAGGTGGCAGCTTACGTCATCAAGGAGATGACTCAGCTTTCGCTTCAGAACATCGGCGCCGAGCTGGGCGGCAAGAATCATTCAACCGTTTCCTTTTACATTGACAGCATTGCCGAAGCTGTGGCAACCGATTCAAGGACTAAGGAAACCATTGAGGATATTATTAAAAATATCAAGGGAGCTGCGGGCTGAGCCTTTATACAAAAGGATTTTTCTTTTTCAGAAAATAACTCTTCCCGGCTTTCAACAGGCAAATTACAATACGGTTACAAAAGATTACAAATTGTAACTTTTTCAACAAAATTTCAAAAATCCCTATTTATAGCCTTTTTTTGAGGTCGGATGATTTTTGGATATCTAATTTTCATTTACTGAATGTATTATTTAAAGTAAATTATACTGATAGTGTGATTTTACAGAAAGTTATATCAACAGTTTTCAACAGCTTGTTGAAATGTGTGTTCAAAACTTTTATTATGATGAAAATCATAGTTACAAAATGGTTACAAGTTGTTACATTTTGGTTTTACAAAAAGTATAAAAGTATCTTTCAACAATATTTTGAATCCTATTCAGAGTGAGAATCGGTTTTCAACGGAAATTTCCACGCCGGTATGTTTTTTTTGAAAGAAGTTTCAACGCTTTGAACGGGTCCGGAATGAAAATTTCTTTTTTGAGAAAATTTCAACGGATACGGTATTTTTTCAACAGGTCGGTGTTGAGCCTGAAATGCCTTAGGGAAGCAGAATGGGAGAGGTTTGGGTAATTTCAACACCCCTATTACTGTTACTATTTTGTAATTAATTGTTTTGTATTGTTACTGTTTTGTAATTTTTCGGAGAGATACTTTGAAGGATGAGATTTTAAACAGAAAGGTCGTTAATAAAAATGAAGTTTATTTGCAAACAGGCTTCTCTCAATGAGGCTGTTAATAATGTTTCAAGGGCGGTTCCCGTTAAATCTCCCGTTACTGCTCTTGAGGGAATAAAAATGTATCTTGATAAGGATAAGCTTGAGCTGACAGGCTATGATCTGGAGCTTGGAATAAGGACTACTATTGATGTTCAGTCTGAGGATCATGGCGAATTTACCGTTAACGCAAAGCTGTTTTCCGAGATCATCAGAAAAATGCCCTCGGAAAATGTGGTAATTGAGATAGATGAAAAGCTAAAGGCTACTATCAGGGGCGGTGACGCTGAATATAATATCTTAGCTCTCTCTGCCGATGATTATCCCAATATGCCCGATTACGATACCTCCGACTGCGTAAGTGTTTCACAGGGGCTTCTTAAAAATATGATAAATCAGACTATTTTTGCAGTATCTGTTTCTGACTCTAAGCCAATACTTACAGGTGAGCTGTTTGACATTGAGAACGGGATATTCAATCTTGTGGCAATAGATGGCTTCAGGCTGGCTGTAAGGACGGAAAAGCTCTCCACTGAGGACAAGTATCATTTTGTCGTTAAGGCAAAGGCTCTTTCAGAGCTTTCAAAGCTGCTGAAGGATGACGGGGAAAATAATGTCAATATGTTCGTTTCAAGAAAGCACATTGCTTTTGAGATAAACGGCTACACCGTTATTTCAAGGCTTCTTGAGGGCGAGTTCCACAATTACAAGGGATCTATTCCTCAGAATCACACCACTGAGATAGTTCTTAACACGAAGGACCTTATCGCAAGCCTTGAAAGATGCTCACTGCTTATCGTGGAGCAGACTAAGGCTCCCGTTAAATGCTCCTTCGGAGACGGTCAGGTCAAGATAAGCTGCTCCACCTCCCTTGGAAAGCTTTCCGATGTTTTCAACATTGACATGAGCGGAAACAAGGTTGAGATCGGCTTTAACTGCAAATATCTCCTTGACGCTCTCAAGGCTTCCGAGTCGGACAAGGTCAAGCTCCTTCTGAACGGCGGGCTTTCTCCTATGAAAATTGTTCCTGTTGAGGGTGACGCTTACACCTTCCTTGTGCTGCCTGTAAGATTAAAGTCGGAATAATTTTACAATAATATTTACAGAATGATCTATATTATTTTTGAAAGGTCAAATGATTATGGAAGTTCAGACCGAACAGATCAAAATAAGCACCGATTTTATTAAGCTCCAGCAGCTTCTTAAATTCTCGGGGGCTGCGGACATCGGCTCGGAGGCTAAGGAAATGATCGCTGAGGGCATTGTCAAGGTCAACGGTGAGGTTTGCCTTATGCGGGGAAAAAAGCTTCGCAGCGGCGATGTCGCCGAGATACAGGGTGAGGATATTATCCTCAGGCTCGAGGTCCTCTGATGGTAATCACCCATGTTTCTGCCGACGGGTACAAGAATCTGTCGGGGGCGGATATTTATCCCCATGAGAAGCTGAACATACTTTGCGGCGACAACGCTCAGGGGAAAACAAATTTCATTGAAGCTGTCTGGCTCATGTCGGGCTGCCGTTCATTCAGGGGCACAAGAGACAGGGATTTTATAGGCTTCGACAAGGACAAGGCGGAAATTTCGCTCGAATTTACAGATTCCTTCCGTCCTCAGAAAATCGGCTTTGAGGTGAAAAAAAGCTCTCTTAAAGACAAGATTATCACTCTTAACGGAGTTAAGCTCCCATTGCTTTCAAAGCTTTTCGGAAGCCTTAAATGCGTGGTTTTTACGCCCGAGGATCTTGCTCTTGCAAAGGGGTCTCCCGAAAACCGCAGGAGCTTTATCGATCTTTCCGCTTCTCAGCTGAAAAAATCCTTCGTTTATGCTCTTAACAAGTATGACGGATTGCTTAGTCAGAGAAATGCTCTTATAAAAGAAATAAATTTCGGCAGGGCTGACAGAAGTATGCTCGATGTATGGGACGTTCAGCTTGCTAAGACGGGAGCTTATATCTCTGTTATTCGTGATACTTATTGTAATAATTTAAATAGTTATACTGAGAGTTTATATAATAAAATTACAGATGGTAATGAAAATTTAAAATTATACTATCAGTCAACTGTTTACAGACGCCTTGAGGGTCGTACCGATCATGATGGAGAGCTTGCTGATATTTATCTTCAGAAGCTCAGAAACGGCATTGAGGACGATATCAGGGCGGGTTACACGCTTTGCGGCGTTCACAGGGACGATGTCTGCACTGCCATTAACGGGCTTTCGGTGAGAGAGTTCGGCTCTCAGGGGCAGCAGAGAAGCGTGGCTCTGGCTATGAAGATCGCTCAGGCGAAAATTATCAGAGATCAGACGGGAGAGGCTCCTGTTATGCTCCTTGATGATGTTCTCAGCGAGCTTGACATGGGCAGGCAGAGATTTATTCTTGAAAATATTGACGGTATGCAGGTATTCATCACCTGCTGCGACACGAGAGTTATCGGTGAGCCTGAGGGGAGGATATTCTCCGTCAAGGGCGGCAATATCACTAAGATAAAGGGCTGAGGATATGTATATTCATCTTGGAAGCGATACGGTTGTCAGAGACTCGGATATTATCGGGGTCTTTGACATTGAAAATACCTCGGTGAGCAGGATAACAAAGGATTATCTTGCTGCTTCGGGTAAGAGAAAATCTGCTGTTTCCGTTTCCTATGAGATGCCTAAGTCGTTTATTATTGCTACTGTGGCGGGCAGGGAGAGAGTGTTCATCTCAAATGTTTCCTCCGCTACCATTATGAAAAGATGCAGATAATATAATAAATAGTATAAAATTATTTTTATATACAAAATGTAATATTAAGTCATTGCAGAAAGGTAAGGTCATTTTTTATGTCTGATATTAAAAACAACACACCCGAGCAGGCTTATGACGAAAGTCAGATTCAGGTTCTTGAGGGTCTTGATCCTGTAAGAAAGCGCCCGGGTATGTATATCGGCTCTACGGGTCCCAGAGGTCTTCATCACCTTGTTTACGAAATAGTTGATAATGCTATTGACGAGGCTCTGGCAGGCTACTGCACTGAGATAAAGGTAAATATTCTCAAGGGCGATGTTATTGAGGTCGTGGACAACGGTCGTGGTATCCCTGTTGGTATTCACCCTAAGGAGGGTATTTCTGCGGCTACTGTTGTTTACACCATTCTCCATGCGGGAGGTAAGTTCGGCGGCGGCGGCTACAAGGTGGCAGGCGGTCTTCACGGCGTTGGTGCTTCTGTTGTTAACGCTCTTTCCGAATGGCTCGAGCTTACTGTCAAGGACGGAAAGCACATCCATTATCAGAGATTCCATAACGGCGGTCATTATGATGAGGAGCTGAAAATTATCGGTGATACCACCGAAACGGGTACAAGCGTCAAATTCAAGGCCGATCCTCTTATTTTTACCGAGACTACTGTTTATGAATATGAAGTCCTTTTAAAGAGGCTTCGTGAGCAGGCTTTCCTTAATGCGGGCGTAAGAATTGTTTTCTCCGATCTGAGAGATGATGATAATATTCAGTCTGAGGTCCTTCATTATGAGGGCGGTATCAGGCAGTTTGTTGAGCATATCCACAAGGTAAAGGGCTATGAGCCTCTGACTGACAGGGTCATTTATGTCAGCGGCTCAAAGGGCGATTCTACTGCCGAGGTCGCTTTGCAGTGGAATGAATCCTTTAACGAGGACATTCGCTCCTTTGCTAACAACATTCACACTGTTGACGGCGGTTCCCATGAAAACGGCTTCAAAAACGCTCTCACTAAGGTAATAAATGAATACGGAAAGAAATTCAATCTTATCAAGGACAATGCGGACAAGCTTATCGGTGATGATGTAAGGGAGGGTCTTACTGCTATTATTTCCGTTAAGCTCACAAACTGCGAATTTGAGGGTCAGACAAAGGGAAGGCTTGGCAATCCCGAGGCGAGACCCCTGGTTGAGGATATTGTTTCCGAGAAGCTGATGTGCTATCTTGAGGAGAATCCCGAGCAGGCAAGGGCTATTTTCGACAAGGCTGTTAACGCTCAGAAGGCAAGAGAGGCTGCCAAAAAGGCAAGAGAGACGGCAAGAAGAAAATCTGCCATGGACAGCGCTTCTCTTCCCGGTAAGCTCTCCGACTGCTATGACAAGGACAACAAGCTCACCGAGCTTTACATCGTGGAGGGAGACTCTGCGGGCGGCTCTGCTAAGCAGGGAAGAAATGCAAGATATCAGGCTATCCTTCCTCTTTGGGGCAAGATGCTCAATGTTGAAAAGGCTCGTATTGACAAGGTTTACGGCAATGAAAAGCTCATGCCTGTGGTGGCTGCTCTCGGCACCTCCATCGGTGAGGATTTCAACATTGAAAAGCTCCGTTACGGCAAGATCATTATTATGGCGGATGCCGATGTGGACGGCTCTCATATCAGGACACTGCTGCTTACCTTCTTTTTCAGATATATGCGTCCTCTTATTACCAACGGAAATATTTACATCGCTCAGCCTCCCCTTTTCAAGGTTGCCAAGAAAAAGGGCAAAAAGGAAATTGCAAGATATGCTTTCTCCGATGAGGAAAGGGATATGTATATCAGCGAGCTTTCCGCTGAGGGCGACGGCAAGATGACCGTTCAGAGATACAAAGGTCTCGGTGAGATGGACCCCGAACAGCTTTGGGAAACTACTATGAATCCTGAGACGAGGACTATGCTCAAGGTTGAGCTGGAGGACGCCGCAAAGGCGGACGAGATATTCACCATTCTCATGGGCGACAAGGTTGAGCCGAGACGTGAATTTATTGAGAAGAACGCCAAGTATGTTCAGAATCTGGATATCTGATTACTTTACAAAGGAATGATTTATGTTGTCGGTTTTGGACGATGATATTTACGATGACGGCAGGAGATCCTTTGAGGAGCTTCTTGCCAAGGGTGAATACAAAAGCTCAAAAGAGGATATTCTGAAAGGCTTTAAGCTGTTTCAGAAAAAATATGTTTTTAAAAGCGTTTGTATTCAGATGCTTATAGTTATTCTGGGTCTTGTTTCTCAGATACTTACCATTGCTACAGCTGCGGAAAATGAGGATGTTTCATTCTCTTACATGCTTATTGTGATGTGCGTGGTATTGGGCGGATATTTCCTCATTCGTCCCAAGAATACTTTCAGAAAGCTCGAAAATAGTCTTGGCGAACTTGAGGGTACGGTTTATGAAGCTGAAATTTATACTGATAAGATAAAAATATCAACTTTATACGATCCGTATATTTCTGAAGAGGCTCAGAAAGAGGCTGAGGCTGTCGAAAAGGAAATGCAGAGCGATGACACAAGTAATGGGGAGAATGATAACGAAGAGGAGCTTCCTCCTGCTACTATCATTCATCTTGACAACGCTGCTGTTGAAATTGTTGAAAGCTCCGAGCTTTTCGTTGTGTACATCAAGAAATTCAATGTTTTCGTTATTCCCAAGTCTGCTTTTAAGCCCTATGAAGTAATGGAGATAAAAAACAGGCTTTCCAATATTATGGGCGTGAGATACAAGGGTGATTGACACGCTTTATTGCTTTATTTAAATGCTTTTATCCGTAAAAGGAGTTGTTGATTTTGTCAGATGAAGTTTTCAGTTTGAATAATAACAGGTTTATAGGCAGGGATATTGAAAAGGAAATGAGAGAATCCTTTCTTGCTTACTCTATGTCAGTTATTGTTTCCCGTGCGCTTCCCGATGTAAGGGACGGTCTCAAGCCTGTTCACAGACGTATTTTATACACCATGTATGAAAACGGGCTTACTCCCGACAAGGAGTACAGAAAGTGCGCCGATACCGTTGGTACCGTTCTCGGTCGTTATCACCCTCACGGTGACGCTTCCGTATATGACGCCATGGTAAGACTTGCTCAGGATTTCTCTATGAGATATCCTCTTGTGGACGGTCACGGAAACTTCGGCTCCCTTGACGGAGACCCCCCTGCTGCTTACCGTTATACTGAGGCGAGAATGGAGAAAATGTCCCTTGATATGCTCACAGACATCAACAAGGACACCATTGACTTCATGCCTAACTATGATGACAGACTGAAAGAGCCTGTTGTTCTTCCCTCCCGTTTCCCGAATCTCTTGGTTAACGGTTCGGTGGGCATTGCGGTCGGTATGGCTACCAATATCCCTCCTCACAATCTTACCGAGACTATCGGTGCGGTTCAGACTCTTATCAAAAATCCCGACTGCACTCTTGACGAGCTTATGGAGCATATAAAGGGTCCCGATTTCCCCACGGGCGGCATTATAATGGGTCGTGCGGGCATAAGGGCTGCTTATGCTACGGGAAGAGGAAAGGTCACTCTCCGAGGCAGGACGAGAATTGAAGAAATTAAGGGCAGAAATTGCATTATCGTTGACGAGATACCCTACATGGTGAACAAAAAGACTCTCATTGAGAGAATTGCCGAGCTTGCCAAGGATAAGAGAATCGACGGCATTTTTACTATTCGTGACGAGTCGGACAAGGATAATGCTGTAAGGATCGTTATTGAACTGAAAAAGGACGCTATTCCTCAGGTGGTCCTTAATCACTTATTCCAGTACACTCAGCTGCAGGACACTGTGGGCATTATTATGATCGCTCTTGTTAAGGGCGAGCCTAAGGTGCTTACTCTCAAGCAGATGCTTTCGGAATATCTGGATTTCCAGGTTGAAGTTATCAGAAGAAGGACTCAGTTCGATCTTGACAAGGCTAAGGCAAGGGCGCATATTTTAGAGGGTATGGTCATTGCGGCGGATAACATTGACGAGGTTATCAAGATATGCCGCACCTCCGAAAATATCGGGGAGATAAAGCAGAGACTTATGGACAGGTTCGCTCTTACCGATGTTCAGGCTGAGGCTATTGCTCAGATGAGAATGTATCAGCTTTCAAACATGGAGCGCAAAAAGATAGAAGATGAGCTTGCCGAGCTTCATGCTAAGATCAAGGAGCTTACGGAAATTCTCGGGGACAACGAAAAGGTTCTTGCTATCATTTCCGACGAGCTTGAGGAAATTAAGAAGAAATACGGTGACGAGAGAAAGACCGATATTGAAAATGTCAGCGGTGAGGTAGATGTTGAGGACCTTATCCCTGTGGAGGACTGCGTGGTTACTCTTACGAATATCGGATACATCAAGAGACAGTCTTTAAGCGAGTACAAGATTCAGAAGCGCGGCGGAAAGGGAGTTAGTGCCATCAAGCAGAGAGACGAGGACTTTATTCAGGAGATGTTTATTGCTTCCTCTCATGATGATGTGCTGTTTATCTCCAACAAGGGCATTATGTACAAGCTCCGCTGCTTTGAAATTGCCGAGGGTTCAAAGCAGTCGAGAGGCGTTAATGTTATAAATATGCTCCCTCTGGCTGAGGACGAGAAAATTGCCGCTATGATTAAGACCTCCGATTATGATGAGGGAAAATATATTATCATGGTGACGAAAAACGGCAAGATCAAGAGAACTCCCCTTTCCTCCTACAAGAACGTCCGCAAGAACGGATTGAGGGCTGTGGGTCTTGACGAGGGTGACGAGATAGCAGGTGTAAGGCTCACCGATGGCAATGCTCAGGTCATTGTTGCTACCAAAAAGGGCTTTGCTATACGCATTGAGGAAACTCAGATGAGACCTATGAGCAGGACTGCTCACGGCGTTAAGGCTATCAAGCTCCGTGAGGGTGACGAGGTAGTTTCCATGGCGAGAGTAAGAGACGGTGCTGCTGTTCTTACGGTTTCCGACAAGGGTCTCGGAAGGAGATGCCGTCTTGAGGATTACCGTATTCAGAAGCGCGGCGGCTATGGTATGCTCAATTACAAGGTTTCCGAGGAAAAGGGCTATGTATGCGGCATAAAGATAGTTGACGAGGATGATGACATCATCATGATCGCTTCCGATGGCGTTATTATCAGGATAAGAGCCTGCGATATACGCATTATGGGAAGATATGCTACAGGCGTCAAGCTTATGAGAGTAAGCGGCGAGGACAGGGTGGTTGCATTCACAAGAGCTGAGCATGATGACAGTGCGGAAACTCAGAAGATAGAGCAGCCCTCCGAAGAGGAGCTTCAGAAGGAACTTGCCGAGGCTGCTCTTGAGGAGCAGAGCGAGGTAATTATTGACGAAGAGCCTGATGATGATGACATTGAAGAAGAGGCAGAAATTGAGGATACTGAGGAATAAAATAACTGCGCCGCACATTTTTTGTGCGGCGTATGGTTTAAAGAGGATCATTATGATTTCAGAGCTTTTTGCTTTTATGGCGACGGTGAACACGGAACTTTCAACATTTTTAAACACAGATGTTGAAAGTTATAAAATATTTGACCACACTCCCTATTATATCACATTCGAGGACGATTTTGAGGGTACGGAACTTGATCTCTCTAAATGGGAAAGATGTCCCGAGTACAAAAGACAGGATCTGAACAATTACTGGAATGATGATATGTCCTATCTTGACGGTGAGGGACACTTAGTTATCGAAATGTGCTATAACGAGGAAAGAGACAGCTTCGATTCGGGGGCTGTACGCACAAAGGATATTTTCGAGCAGGCTTACGGATACTTCGAAATAAAATGCACCCTTAACAATATCCCCGGGTACTGGACCGCTTTCTGGCTTATGGGCGATTCCGTCAACAGTGAGAAAAACGGCGGCAGAGACGGTACTGAGATAGATATTTACGAATCTCCCTTTTACAGCGAGGGGAAAATTCAGCACACCCTCAACTGGGACGGCTACGGTTATCAGCACAAGTCTGAGGGAAAAGTTGTTGATGCCGATGTTTATGACGGGGAATTTCACACCTTCGGGCTTCTCTGGACTGAGACAGAATATGTTTTTTTCATTGACGGAGAGGAAACGTGGAGGACTGATGCTCAAAAGGCTAAGGGAACCTGTCAGGTTCCCTTATACCTTATAATTTCTTCCGAGACGGGGGGATGGACCGGTATTCCCGACAAAGATATGCTCCCTGACAGGATATATGCCGATTATGTGAGGGTCTACTCTGCAAGCTGATCTGTTCTTACCAATATTTTTCCTGTGTCCTCCTTGCGGAGGGCTATTACTGCTCCTCTGATAAGGTAGGCTATGGGGTCCCCTGCGGGGCTGCGGTGGAGACAGATCACTCTTGTTCCTTCGATAAGCCCCATATCCATAAGCCGCCGCCGCATATCCCCTGTGCTGTTCATCTCTGTTACGGTGGCTGTGCTGCC
Organism: Oscillospiraceae bacterium; assembly: GCA_018110855.1. Taxonomy (GTDB): domain Bacteria; phylum Bacillota; class Clostridia; order Oscillospirales; family Ruminococcaceae; genus Huintestinicola. Next base: position 6,074 of record JAGBFZ010000384.1, on the reverse strand, counting down.
CTCGGCAAGGGCTGATAATGCATATATATTATTCATAAGTATTGCTTCCCTTGATATATATGATAAACAGTCTGTTTTGTACACAGTCTGTCATAGTTATTTTATGCCCGATATGCACTGCGGGTGAATCTGTTAGGAGAAATTTTATGCCACGCTTTTTTATTGATGAAAATGCTCTGTGCGGCGATCATATTACGGTGAGAGGCGGTGACGCTGTTCATATCGGAAGATCGCTCAGAATGAAGATAGGTGATGATATCACATTTTGCAGAGAGGGTATGGACTTCGTTTCGGTTATCGAGAAAATGACCTCCGATGAGGTTTTTTGCAGGGTCATTGATAAAATCCCCTCTTCTTCCGAGCCTGAGCTGCGGCTTACTGTTTTTCAGGCTCTCCCAAAACAGGACAAGCCTGAGCTTATTATTCAGAAGTGCGTTGAGCTGGGTGCGGCGAGGATTGTTTTCTTTATCTCAAAACGATGCGTTTCCCGTCCCGATGAAAAATCGGCGGAAAAAAAGCTTCAGAGATGGAGAAAAATTGCCGAGGAGGCTGCTAAGCAGTCGGGCAGGGGTATTATTCCCGAGATATGCGGTATCATAAGCTTTGACGAGGCTGTGAAGGAGCTTTGCGGCAATGATATCCGCCTTTTATGCTATGAAAATGGTGGGGAGCGGCTTTCGGACATTGATTTTTCGGGCGGCAGGTCCTGCGGTGTTATGATAGGCGCTGAGGGCGGCTTTGACAGGTCAGAGGCTGACAAATGCTGCGAGATGGGTATTGTTCCCATTTGGCTCGGCAAGCGTATTTTACGCTGCGAGACCTGTCCTATTGCGGTTACTGCCATGATTATGCTTTCTGCGGGGGAAATGTGATGGAATACGGCGATATTATATTATCCTCAAGGCTTTTTCGGGGAGTTTCCGATGAGGAATTGTCCTCTATGCTCGGGTGTCTGGGTGCGAAGCGTAAAAGCTTTTCCAAGGGGGAGAGGATATATTCCTCGGGTGATGTGATATCTGCCATTGGAATGGTGCTTTGCGGAAAAGTTCACATTGAATCCGCTGATTACTGGGGAAGTGTGAGCCTTATTGCTGAATGTGTTCCATCCGATATTTTCGGTGAGGTATGCGGTGTTATGGGCGAGATACCTATTGATTTTGATGTTGTTGCAGAATCGGACTGCGAGATACTTTTTCTTACGGCGGGAAAGATACTCTGTTCTTGTCCTTCCGCCTGTCCCTTTCACATGAGGGTAACGGAGAATTTAGCGGCGGCATTGGGAGAAAAGACACTTGCACTTGCTTCTAAGGTCATGCATCTTTCTAAGAGGACTATTCGTGAAAAGGTGCTTTCCTATCTTTCGGAGCAGTCCAAAAGGGTTGGGTGCAATGAATTTGACATTCCCTTTAACCGTCAGCAGCTTGCGGATTATCTCTGCACCGAGAGAAGCGCTCTTTCGGCGGAGCTTGGCAGGCTGAGAGATGAGGGGATAATTGAGTTTAAGAAGAATCATTTTGTATTATTATGACCTTTAATATGCAGAAAAGCCGCTCGGTATTGAGCGGCTTTTCTGCATTTATGAGGGATGAAGGAGAAAATGAGCTGTTAATTGGAGGAGATCTCTGCTTCGGGCTTTATATCCTCCTCACCTGTGAGGGTGAGAGTAACGTCTATATTGCCGTCGGCTCTTGCAAGGGTGATAACCATTGTATCACCGATAGCCTTGCCCTTCTTTGCGGCGGTAAGCTCTTTCATTGAGGTGATTTCCTTGCCGTCTGCGGCTATGATAACATCGCCTGCGCTGATGCCTGCGGCTTCTGCTCCGCTGCCCTCGCTGACAGAGACTACCATTACGCCCTTATCAACAGGTAGATTGTAATATCTCATTATTGCACTGTTGATATCCGAGCCTGTGATACCTATCTGAGGTGTGGTGTTTGTTACATAGCCCTTATTCATAAGGTCGCTGATAAGAGGCATTGCGTCGGAGATGGGTATTGCAAATCCAAGTCCCTCAACGGAGTTATTTACAAGCTTCGAGGATGTGATACCTACTACCTGTCCCTTGCTGTTGATAAGGGGACCGCCGGAGTTGCCGGGGTTGATGGCTGCGTCTGTCTGGATAAGTGTCATGGACGCTGAGCCGCCTGCTGAAAGCTCTATGTTAAGGGTCCTGTTAAGTCCCGAGACGATTCCCTCGGAGGTGGAAAGTCCAAGTCCTAAAGGATAACCGATCGCAACTGCTTTATCGCCCATGGTGAGCTGGTTGGAATCGCCGAATTCTGCGGGGATAAGGTCAAGGTTTTCTGCATTTATTTTCAGCACTGCAAGGTCGCTGTTTTCATCTGCGCCGATAATTTCTGCTTCATACTCGGTCTCTTCATCGGTAGAGAGGACTATTGTTATCTTGTCTGCTTGATGGAGCTTTGTCTGATAGCTTCCGCCGAAGCCGTTGTTTCCGAAAAAGTAATCAAATATGTCACCGTTTCCGCCGAAGGGGTTATAATTATAATTACGGTTATTGTTGGAGACGTATTCATTTACCTCAGTCTGGACAACGTGGGCGTTGGTGATGATATATCCGTCGTCGCTGAGGATTATTCCTGTTCCTGTTCCCGAGCTTGTTCCCGACTGGGTCTTGAAGGAGGAATGTACTCCCACTACAGAGGGCGATACCTTTTCAACTATCTGCTTTGTGGTTAGTGTACCGTCCGAAGAACCTGTGTTAAGGAGGGTATTTACCACATTTCCTGTATTCTCGTTTTTGGACGAGCTTTCGGTGACGGTGGGTGCTGATGTATTTCCTGAGGAAGCGGGAGCGGCGGTTTCTTCATTTACCGCAATGCTGTTCTGGAGATATGCTCCGCCGAAGCCTGAGGCTCCGCCTACGATTGCCACTGCAAGGAGCATTGCAAGGGTCTTGCCCACCTTATTCTCCTTCTTCTTCTCTTTTCCCTCCTCGGGAACTTCAATATAATTGTAATTATTTTCGTACATATAGATCTTCCTTTCGTCGATATGTGAGCTTTTGTTCTTTATTCTGAGCTTTTTCGCTCTTTTTTCTTTCTGTGATTATATAATAACGCCCTAATGTGTAAAATATGTGATATATGAACGAAAAAAATTAAAAATGCGGGTGACGACCCGCGGCGAGGTCGCGTTGTTAGTTTATGTGGTTCGGAGAGTTTTGTCACCGCGCCGATAGATATAGGTAAAAAAATCTCTCCCCGTTTTCACGGGGAGAGATTTTTTAAGGATCATTTTAATACAAATATCCCGTTATAAAATAGAATTTCAGAAATTCAAAGAAATTTGTATAGCCGTAAATTTCCATTATAACGCTGAAATATTGTATGAACAGGGTGAGAGACACTGCCAGAAGGCTTATATCCACTATAAGCAGGGGGACCATGTTTATTTCCCCCTGCGTTTTGTACTTTTTTACCGTAAAATAGTCCCATATCAGCGAGCCTACGGCATACAAACCTATTAGCAATGCTGCTGCATTATGAAATAATATATGGAAATGATAGTGGGGGTGCTGTGTTATGGTATATGTGAGCAGAAAGGGAATGAATTTCATCAGAATGTGAAATACGGCAAAGGCTGTCAGCTTTACCTTGCTCATTTTATTTTCCATTGCTTTACTGTCTCTTTGCTCCGCAGTTATTGCAGAAATTGCCCTTGTTTACTGCGCCGCAGGAACAGGTCCATTCCTCGTTAGGATTCTTTGCACCGCAGTTTCCGCAGAATTTGCCTGTGTTCTTTGTGCCGCAGGAGCAAGTCCACTCCCCTGCGGGGGATGGCTTCTTCGAGCCGCAGTTATTGCAGAAATTGCCTGTATTTTCTGCGCCGCAGGAGCATTTCCATGTATTTGCCGACTGCTGTGCCGCAGCCTGCTGAGCGGCAGCCTGCTGTGCCTGCATCTGCATCTGAGCTGCATTGGTCTGGGACGCTGCGTTCATAAAGCCGCCTGCGCCGCCCATGCCCATATTCATTCCCATGAATGCATTGCCTGCGCCTGCGGGGTTGGAGCCTGCGCTCTGGAGTCCCTGTGCAACGGAGGACTGAACAAAGCCCTCTCTGATGGTGGGGTCGGACATCATTGCGCCCTTGTTTCTCATATTGATAAGTGCCTTGGACTCGTCATCGTAGGATATGCTTGCCATTCCTACGGAGCATATCTCGATTCCTCTCAGCTCGTTCCAGTCGGAGTCGAGAGTATCTGCCATGTACTTGGAAAGCTCTCTGGATTTTGAGGTTATTGCGGAAATTCTTACGCCGTCCACAGACATCTGGTTGATGGCAGACTGGAGTGCGTCCATGAACTCATTGAAAAGCTGCTCGGACAGGTCCTTTATTTCTATTCTGTCGGTTCCCTTGGGGGCAAATTCGGTGAAAAACTTGATGGGGTCGGTGATCCTGATGGAGTATGAGCCGTGCGCTCTGAGGAACAGCTCTGCATTATAGAAATTATCAAAATAGTTTACGGGCTGACGGGTTCCGAACTTGATTCCCTTTATCTCAGCGGTGTTTATGTAATATACATACTGTCTCTGTGAGGGTGCGCCGCCGAATTTGAAGCGCTCCCATGTATCCTTGAGGGTCTCATTAAGCTCGCCGTTGAAAAGCGAGGGTGATGAGGAGTTATTTACTTCGTAGTAGCCCTCCTGTGCGCTGTAATCCACGATCTTGCCGCCGTCCATAAGGAGCATGAGGGTATTGGGGAAAACGTGAATGATGGAACCGTTGGATACCACATTCTCCGTTCCGCGCTTATTTGAGCCTTTTTTGATGGTTACACCCTTTACAAGCAGGGTGCTGTCGGACATTTCATCGGGCTCTATGACTTCCTTCCATGAATCTGCAAGTGAGCCTGATACTGATGATACTGCTGCGGTGATAAGTCCCATAGTAATAACCTCCGTTTTTTCTCTGCTATATTTTTGCAGAATTATTAATAATATTGTATCATATATTCAGATAAAATGCAATAATATTTTCTCATTTTTTCTTCTTGGTGAATATGCCTGCCACAACTGCTCCTATTATCAGCACGGCTGCTATTGCTATTACGATTATATAGGTTTTCTGCTCCACATTTCCTGTGGCGGGTATCTGCGACATGAGGGGGTAAATATAGTTCATTCTTATCTCTCCTTAAAATTATTTTTTTGAATGAGTCCATGCTTTTCGTAGAGTGATATCATATATCGGCAGGTCAGCTTTTCTCCCAGAAGCTCACGAAATGAGGCTGTTTTGGTTTTTCCCTCGGCTTTGAGCTTTTCGAGCTTTTCAGATGTTTCGCTGTATTTCTGCAAGACCTCCGAAAGCATTTCTTCAAAGGCTTCAAGACGGCTTTTCATTTCGGACGCTCCTTTTCATTTGGTCATTTTAATTATATCATACTTTTTCTCAAAAATCCATATAAAATATAAAAAAGAACGCTGTGCATTGCACAGCGTTCCGAAATTCTGCTTATGTACTGATTACTTTCTCTTGGAAACGAGAGCAGCAGCGCCTGCAGCAACCATTACAACTGCAATTGCAGCAGCTGCGGTGTTGCCTGTAGCAGCGGGAGCTGTTGTTGTATCAGCAGCGGGAGCCTCTGTCTCAGCAGGAGCAGCCTCAGTCTCTTCAACTGCTTCCTCAGCAGGAGCCTCGGTCTCTTCTACTGCTTCTTCAGCGGGAGCCTCGGTCTCTTCTACTGCTTCCTCAGCGGGAGCCTCGGTCTCTTCTGCTGCTTCCTCAGCGGGATCCTCGGTCTCTTCTACTGCTTCCTCAGCGGGAGCTTCGGTCTCTTCTGCTGCTGCGGGATAGAGCTCTTCGTAGGTCTTATCCTCGTTGGTGTAGTCCTTAGCGAACTTGTCATCGATGGGCTTGAACTCGCCTTCGGGAGAACCTGCCTCGAGATCAGCAGAGTTGATGGTTACGTTGTAAACCTGGAACTGGAGACCGTTATCGGTAAGAGATGCAATTGCATTTGTATCAATTACGAAAGAAACGGTAGTTGCGCTCTTCTTGATAACGATGAATCCATCGGGCTTGCGGACATCAGTATCGGATGTGAGACC
>JAGBFZ010000383.1 GCA_018110855.1 Oscillospiraceae bacterium | reverse complement strand
GATCGGGAAAAGTGTTCAGGGAGAGATCGACAGACCGATAGGGTCCGTTCACCCGAGATGCAGTGATCTTATTTATCCTGTAAACTATGGATATGTTAAGGGTATCAGGGGCGGAGACGGACATTGGCAGGATGTTTATCTACTTGGAGTGAAAGAGCCTGTCCATGAATTTGAGGCAAGGGTAATCGGTGTTTATCACCGGTATAACGACTGCGAGGACAAATGGATATGCGCTCCCGATGGGATGGCTTTTTCCGATAATGAGATACTTGAGAGTATTCACTTTCAGGAAAAATATTTTACGGGTAAGCTTTATACCTGATTTTGACTAATCAACTGTATTTTTTTATTAAGTGAGGGATTTTATGAGCAGCATAGGCACTTTGATCGAACATTTTAAGGCGGATATCGAGTCTGTAAAGCAGCGTGACCCTGCGGCTAAGAATACTTTGGAGATCATTCTTACCTATTCGGGTCTTCATGCTGTGGCGGCGTATCGGGTATCGCACTATTTTTATCAGAAAAGGCTTTTCCTTACAGCGAGAGTTATTTCTCAGCTTGCGAGATTCTTCACGGGAATTGAGATACACCCCGGTGCTAAGATCGGAAAGGGACTTTTCATCGACCACGGAATGGGTGTTGTTATCGGAGAGACCACGGAGATAGGCGATAACTGTCTTATATATCAGGGAGTTACTCTCGGCGGTACGGGCAAGGATCACGGAAAGCGTCACCCTACACTCGGCAACAATGTTATGGTTGGCTCGGGTGCGAGAGTTCTCGGTCCCTTCAAGGTGGGCAACAATGTGAAGATAGCTGCAAATGCGGTGGTTCTTGAGGCTATTCCCGACAACTGCACAGCGGTGGGTGTTCCCGCAAGGATAGCTCGCTGCAACGGCAAGCCTACCTCAGATCTGGATCAGGTCCATATTCCAGACCCTGTGGCTCAGGAGCTCTGCAAGCTCTCTGTTCGTCTTGGCAGGCTTGAAAAGGAGTGCGGAGTTTCTATTCCCGATGCGGATAAGACTGATGTGTGCAATTTTACGGAATCAAAGAAAAAATAATAACATAAAAGGAGTTATAATTTATGAAGCTTTACAATTCTCTGTCCCACGAAAAGGAAGATTTCAAGCCCATTAACGATGGCAAGGTCAGTATGTACACCTGCGGTCCCACGGTTTATCATTACGCTCATATCGGCAATCTCAGAAGCTATATCATGGAGGACGTTCTTGAAAAGTATCTGAGATTTTCGGGCTATGACGTTAAGCGTGTTATGAACATCACCGATGTGGGGCATCTTACAAGCGATGGTGACACGGGCGATGACAAAATGCTCAAGGGCGCAAAGAGAGAGCACAAGACGGTCATGGAGATAGCTGATTTCTACACTAAGGCTTTCTTTGCAGACTGCGCCGAGCTTAACATCAAGACTCCCGATGTGGTTGAGCCTGCTACGGGCTGCATTGACGAATTTATTAAGGTGATATCCTCACTTATCGAAAAGGGCTTTGCTTATGAGGCGGGGGGCAATATTTACTTTGACACATCAAAGCTCAAGGAATATTATGTGTTCGGAGATTTCTCCGAGGAGGATCTGGCTGTTGCTGTCCGTGAGGGCGTTGACGAGGACGGGAACAAGAGAAACAAGGCGGATTTTGTTCTTTGGTTCACAAAGTCCAAATTTGACGATCAGGAGCTTAAATGGGACAGTCCCTGGGGAGTCGGTTATCCCGGCTGGCATATTGAATGCTCCTGCATAAGCATGAAGCACCTCGGTGAGTATCTTGATCTTCACTGCGGCGGCATTGACAATGCATTCCCGCACCACACCAATGAAATTGCTCAGAGTGAGGCATATATCGGTCACAAATGGTGCAATTACTGGTTCCATGTCCATCATCTCAATACGAACAGCGGAAAGATGAGCAAGTCAAAGGGTGAATTCCTTACTGTTTCGCTGCTTAAAGAAAAGGGCTACGATCCTATTGCTTACAGATTTTTCTGCCTTCAGTCCCATTACCGCAAGTCGCTTGTTTTCTCCTATGAAAATCTTGACAATGCGGCAGGCGCTTACACCAAGCTTATTGCAAGAATTGCAAGGCTTATTTCCGAGCCTGCTTCGGATATTGAAAAGGGTGCTTATGACGAGCTGATGAACGGCTTCAAGGCGGCTCTTGACAACGATCTGAACACATCTCTTGCCATTACGGCTCTTTATGATGTTCTCAAGGCAGAGACTAATGCTTCAACAAAGCTTGCGCTTATTGCGGAGTTTGACAAGGTGCTGTCCCTTGACCTTATTGGGCACGCTAAAAAAGAACTTGAGAAGAATACTTCGGCAGGTGATGATATCCCCCCTGAGATTGCGGCTCTTGTTGAGCAGCGAAAGGAAGCACGCAAGGCTAAGGATTTCGCTCTTGCGGATTCTTTGAGAGACAAAATTTCAGAGCTGGGATATGTAATTGAAGAGACCCGTCAGGGCACAAAGATAACTAAGAAATAAGGCTGTGAAATAATGCAGACTAAAACTATCCGAATCAGAAAATCTACCGTTTTTCTTACTGTCATTTTCATTCTGGGTTTTATGATGGTGACAGGTGTTGTAAAAAGCTATTCCAAGTATGCTGAGGAGCAGGCGCAGACTCCTGCTCCCGCTGCGGCGGAGGATTATTCGGGAATGGAGCTTATTCAGCTTACAGAACCTCCCGAAGGAGCCGAAAAAGCAGTCATTTCTACCACAGCAGGGGAGTTCACTCTCGTTCTTTATCCCGAGGAGGCTCCCGAGGCTGTTAGGAGATTCAAAAGCGAATGTGAAAGCGGCGCATACAACGGTATGAAGGCGGGACTTTACGATCTGAAAAGCATTTTTACTCTCGATTCTCCAAGCGAGGAGCCTTATTCGGCGGAACTGAGCATTGACCTCTGGCCCTTCAAGGGTGCTGTCTGCATGACGGAAAAGGGCGACATTGTTTTTATCAACTCGGTGGAGCTTTCGGAAGACGAAAAGGAATATCTCAGAAGCGATGAAAGCGAGCTGAAAGAGGTAAGCAGGACTTTTGCGGACATTGGCGGTGTTCCCAATTATGCCCGTGTTTACGCTGTTTTCGGTCAGGTCGTTGATGGGATGGATATTGTCGAGAAGATATGCTCATCGGGCTCCGAAGCGGTTTTAATTGAATCAATTTGTTTTATAAAATAGATAAAAAATATACACGCAGATATTCGGCTGATTGTGCCGAACATCTGCGTGCTTTTTTATACTAATAACCAATTGTTCTATGGATAAAGACGGTGGATAGAATACGTCGGGGTCAAGGAAAACGACCGCAGGCGGCATTTATGCATGGCAAGGGAGTTTGACGCAGAGTGGGCGTATTATAGCCGCCGTATTTTG
>JAGBFZ010000382.1 GCA_018110855.1 Oscillospiraceae bacterium | reverse complement strand
GTCCGGAAGGGCTCTGATGCAACTGTCGTTGTGTTTGCCGAAATGCTGGATCCTGTTTTAGAGGCCTGCAGCGACCTGAATGTGAATATCCTGTATTACTCTACTGTCTGCCCCTTTGATATCCGTACTTTGCAGGAAAATCTGACAGGCGATAAGCTAATACTCTGTCATCCGTTTTATGAGGGAACTTTTGCAGATGACATCATTAACATTGTTAGTCAGGGAGTTGCTCTTTGTGAGATAAGTGTTCCGCGTATCATTCTTCGCAATTACGGTACAAAGACTGAAAAAGATATTCATCTCGGACTTGATCCAGCTTCAATAAAAACAAAGATAAAAAAATTTTTGGAGGAATGAACATAATGAAACTCATTCTGCTCTCCGGCGGCTCGGGTAAGCGCCTCTGGCCGCTGTCAAATGAGATCCGCTCAAAACAGTTCCTTAAAATTGTAAAAAACAGCGGCGGCGAAAATGAATCAATGGTCCAGCGTGTTTACAGGCAGATGCTTGAAGCTAAGCTGAATGCAGATATCACAATCGCAACCAGCGCAACTCAAGTCGAATCCATCAAAAGTCAGCTGGGAAACAAGGTCTCGGTGGTTGTGGAGCCTGAACGGAGAAATACATTTCCTGCCATTGCTCTTTCAGCGTCATATCTGTTTTATGAAAAGAACTGCTCTCCCAATGAAACTGTTATAGTTCTGCCCGTTGACCCTTACGTTGGTGGAAACTACTTTGAAAAGATTCATGAGCTTGACAAGGCTGTTCAGAACGGAGAGGGCGATATTGTTCTGATGGGCGTGGAGCCTACCTATCCATCCGAAAAATACGGATACATTATTCCCGAAAAGAACGACGGCGATATTATTCGTGTGGCTGAATTCAAAGAGAAGCCCGATGCAAAAACCGCTGCGGAGTTTATTGAAAAAGGCGGTCTGTGGAACTGCGGTGTGTTTGCCTTCAAGCTGTCCTATATTATGGGCATCGTAAGCTCAATGATAAATTGCAGCTGCTTCAGAGATGTTGAAGCTCAGTACAGAAAACTCGAAAAAACCAGTTTCGATTATGCGGTGGTTGAAAAGGCCGATTCTGTTGCCGCCATTTCATACAGCGGCGAGTGGAAGGATCTGGGCACCTGGAATACTCTTACAGAGGTAATGGATTCCCAGCCCATAGGCGATGTCAGAATGTCGGATGACTGCGAAAACACTCATATCATCAACGAGCTTGATATTCCCGTTGTTGTCATGGGCGCAAAGAATATGGTTATTGCAGCCAGCCATGACGGCATACTTGTTGCCGATAAGGAGCAAAGCTCATACATCAAGCGTCATGTTGAGGATATGGACAGGCGTCCCATGTACGAGGAGCGAGGCTACGGCGAATACAAGGTTCTCGATATGGCAGTGAATGAGGACGGCATCAAATCTCTTACAAAACGCAAAACTATTAAAGCAGGCAGCTCCATAGAATATCAGCGCCATCAGAACCGTGCGGAAATATGGGCCGTTATCAGCGGCAAGTGCATTATAACCATAAACGACAGAGCCCATGAGGCACTTACGGGAGATACTTTTTCTATCGGAGAAGGTATGCTGCACGGCTTAAAGGCTGTTACCGATACAGAGATCATTGAGATACAGGTGGGCAGAGAGCTTATTGCTGACGGCACCGAAATTTGCGAGGATCATCATTCGGAGCTGCTGATGCGCAAATCATAATTTATTTGAGGGTTGTGCTATGGATAAAAAGGTGTTAATAATCATTCCTGCTTATAACGAGTCGGAAAATATCGAAAGAGTGGTTGATAATCTCATTGAGAATTATCCTCAGTATGATTATCTTGTTGTAAATGACGGTTCCGTTGATAATACTGTCGAAATATGCAGAAAACATCATTATAATCTGCTGGATCTCCCTATTAATTTAGGACTTTCCGGCGGAGTGCAGGCGGGCTTCAAATACGGTTATTCCCATAACTATGAATATGTCGTTCAGTTTGAC
>JAGBFZ010000381.1 GCA_018110855.1 Oscillospiraceae bacterium | reverse complement strand
TATCGAGGGCGATAGGATCGTAAATGCGGATGGTCCTCAGATATCCGCTCAGTGCCTAAGAGTTCCCGTTTCCGATGGTCATACTGCTGCAATCTTCGTTAAGTTTGACAAGAAGCCTTCCAAGGAAGAGATACTCAAGGCATGGAAGGATTTCTCCGGCGTTCCTCAGGAGCTTCAGCTTCCCTCCGCTCCCAAGCAGTTCCTTAACTACTTTGAGGAGGATAACCGTCCTCAGGCTAAGCTTGACAGAAACCTTGAAAACGGCATGGCTGTTTCCATCGGCAGACTGAGAGACGATATCATCTTTGATTACAAGTTCGTATGTCTCTCCCACAACACATTAAGAGGCGCAGCAGGCGGAGCAGTTCTCATGGCTGAGCTTCTCGCTGCAAAGGGCTATTTTGACTGATGAACGCTTCGGATATTACCGTAAGAAGTGCTGAAATTACCGACGCTCACGAGCTTTCAAGGCTCATTCACGAGCTGGCGGAATATGAAAAAATGGCGGACAAATGCACAGCCACCCCCGAAAGCGTTTCCCGAATGATGAACGAAGAAAACGGTCTGCGGGGCGTTATAGCGGAAATGAACGGGAAAACGGTTGGTATGGCTGTTTTCAGTCTCTATAAGCTTGCCACCTTTTCGGGAAAGCGGGTGCTGTACATCGAGGATATTTTCGTTGAGGAAGCGCTCAGAGGATACGGCATAGGCAAAATGATCTTTGATGAAATTATCCGCACCGCAGAGTCCCTTGAATGTATTAAAATCGAATGGAAATGCCTTGCATGGAACACCTCTGCACGGAGCTTCTACGAAAGCAGAGGCGGCGTTTCCGACCCCGATTGGCTCACATATACACTTGATCTGAGAAAGGACTAATTATTATGAAAAATACCATTTTCACAGGCGCAGGCGTTGCCATCGTTACCCCCATGAATCCTGACGGCTCTGTTAATTATGCAGCTCTCGGAGAGCTTATCGAAATGCAGATTGCAGGCAGCACCGATGCTATCATCATCTGCGGAACCACAGGCGAAAGCTCCACTCTCACCGATGAGGAGCACAGAGAATGTATCCGCTACACGATCGAAAAGGTTAACAAGATAGTTCCCGTTATTGCAGGAACAGGCAGCAACGACACCGCTTATGCCATTGAGCTTTCAAAGGATGCAGAGGAAATGGGCGCAGACGCTCTCCTCGTTGTTACTCCTTATTACAACAAGACCTCCCAGAGAGGACTTGTAGCTCATTACACCGCAATTGCAGACGCTGTGAACATTCCCATTATCCTCTACAATGTTCCCTCGAGAACAGGCGTGAACATCTCCCTCGATACATACAAGATCCTTGCGGAGCATAAGAATATCGCTGCCGCAAAGGAGGCAAGCGGCAACATCTCCGCTATTGCAAAGCTCATTGCAGAGTGCGGCGACAAGCTTGACGTTTACAGCGGAAATGACGATCAGATCGTTCCTATCATGGCTCTGGGCGGCAAGGGAGTAATTTCCGTTCTCTCAAACGTTGCACCCAGGCAGACTCACGATATCGCACAGCTCTGCCTTGAAAACAACTGCGCAGAAGCCGCAAAGCTGGCAGCAAGATATCTTCCCCTTGCAAATTCTCTTTTCATTGATGTTAACCCCATTCCTGTCAAGGAAGCTCTCAACATGATGGGCATTGCCGCAGGTCCCTGCCGTCTCCCCCTCTATGAGATGGAGGACGCAAAGAAGGAAGCACTTGCCGCCGCTCTCAGAGAAGCGGGTCTTATCAAGTAATTATTTTGACAATAGCAGAAAATCGGGCGGCTGTGTTGCCGCCCGTGCTGTATAGCAATATGAAAGGAATGTTAATATGATAAAAGTGTGCATTACAGGCGCCAACGGAAAAATGGGCCATGTTATCACTTCGATAATCGAGGGACGTGACGACTGCACCGTTATCAGCGGAATTGACCACAACACCGCCGAAAACGGCAAATATCCCATTGTTTACGAGCCTTCTCAGCTGCCCGAAAAGCCCGATGTAATTATTGATTTCTCCCATCCCTCAGCCCTTGACGATCTCCTCGAATACTGCCTTTCCCCAGGCACACCCGTTGTGATCGCAACAACAGGCTTTTCAGACGAGCAGATAGCTAAGATAAAAGCGGCGGCGGAGCAGATCCCCGTTTTCTTCTCATTCAATATGTCTTTGGGAATAAATCTCCTTGCAAGCCTTGCTAAAACTGCGGCAAAGCTTCTGGGCGGTCAGTTTGATATTGAAATTGTAGAGAAGCACCACAATCAGAAAATAGACGCTC
>JAGBFZ010000380.1 GCA_018110855.1 Oscillospiraceae bacterium | reverse complement strand
GAAGCCGAGGAACTTGATGATACCGATATATACGGAAGGGTGAAGTCTGATACCGCCCTTGTAAGGACCGATAGCAGATTTGAACTGTACTCTGAAGCCGCGGTTTACCTGAACCTTGCCGTTGTCATCAACCCAGGGAACACGGAAAACAATCTGTCTCTCAGGCTCAACAAGTCTGTCAAGAACGCCTGCTTCAACGAGGTCGGGTCTCTTCTCGATAACAGGCTCGAGAGTCTCGATAACCTCTGTAACTGCCTGAATAAATTCGGGCTCGCCCTGATTACGCTTCTTAACGGTCTCGAGTAAATCAATAAGATATTTGTTTTTCAACGCCATTGTTAAAAACCTCCCAAATAAATTCAACTTATGCCAAACTTCCCTTTCGCATAAATCATATATACATTATATCACTGTTTTTCAGATTTTGCAAGATTAAAAATGCAATTTTGCAAAGAAAATCTTTCATATTTTTTGAGCATTTTCAACAAAAAATATAAACTGAGGTGATTCTTTGCATTGAATCGGAATAAAAATTACATCAGAGCGGAATAAATGTCCTTTTTTCTTATTCCCGTCACCGCTGCAGCCTCCTTGCAGGCGTCGGACAGCTTCATGCCCTTTTCCGTCAGCTCGGAAGCAAGCCTTACAGCGTCCTCAAGGGTGTATTCCTTATCCGTATCAACCTCTGACGCTCCCTCCACCACAAGGACATATTCCCCTCGGGGAGAGTTCACTTCATAATAGCTTACAGCCTCGGAAAGAGTTGTCCGCATGACCTCTTCATGGAGCTTAGTAAGCTCTCTGCATATGGATATCCGCCTGTCTCCGAAATATTTCAGCATATCCTCAAGTGTTGCTCTCAGCTTATGAGGAGCCTCGTAAAAAATCAGAGTATGGGTATCCCCCGATACCGATTTCAGATGTGCATACCTCTGCTTCTTTGTGACGGAAAGGAAGCCTTCAAATGCAAAACGTGAGGCAGGTATGCCGCAAATTGCCGCCGCAGTTGCCATTGCGGTAGGTCCCGGAACGGACTCCACAGGGATATCAAGGTCTCTGCATTTTCTGACAAGATCCTCGCCCGGGTCTGAAATGCAGGGCATTCCAGCATCGGTAACAACAGCGCAGCTTTCGCCGTTTTGCAGCCTTTCAATTATATTTTCCGACACATGAGAGGCAGAATGTTCATGGTAGCTGACAAGGGGCTTTTTTATATCAAAATGGTTCAGGAGCTTTACCGTCACTCTTGTATCCTCAGCGCAGATAAAATCCACCTCGGATAAAATCCTTACAGCACGGTATGTTATATCCTCAAGATTGCCGATGGGAGTACCGACAACATACAGCTTTCCCGACACAGCTCATTCTCCTTTTTCCGTATTTTCCCCGTAGTGACCGTAAATCTGCGCAAGCTCGGGACTTACTCCTCCGCTGCCGCTGATATATAGCTGAGGCATTACCTTCATGAATGCTCCCCCGCCCTTTCTTCCTTCAATCAGAAACAGCCATGGAGCGGTGTTCGGCTCCTTTGAAACAAACCTGAGATTTTTAGGTTCTATCCCGTTAGCACGCATTGCCGATATCACATCTGCAAGACGCTCGGGACGATTGCAGATACACAGCCTGCCGCCGAATTTCAGAAGTTTTTTTGCCGCTGCACACACATCGTAAATGTCGCAGAGTATCTCATGCCTTGCAATTTTATGAGCGTCAATCTCGCTTTCGATGCCCGCCCTGCACGCCTTATATGGGGGATTGCAGGTAACAAGGTCGCAGCGGTCAATGGGAGCTTCATTTGTAAGCTCTTTCAGATCCATGAGCATGGGGAATACATTCTCAAGAGAGGAACGCTCCACCGTGATATTAAACTGCTCAATTGCCTGCTCCTGAATATCTATTCCATAGACCTTTTTCGGCTCGTATCTCAGCTTTTCGAGAACTGCGATTATCCCACAGCCCGTTCCAAGATCGCAGACAACATCCTTGTGCCTTGCCCTTGCAAAATCCGCAAGGAGAAATGCGTCCGTTCCGAAGGTATGCTCACGGGTCACGCATATCTCGCAGCCGTCTCCCAGCCTTTCAAATGTATCAAATCTGCCCATTAAAACGCTCCCATTTTATTTTCCCAAAGCCTTGCCGTTTGAGCCTAATGGTATCTCGTGATCAAGACCCACGAATTTCCCGTCCTCCTGCCAGAGTACTTCCTTAACAAATTCGTATTTTTCCTTGTCCCATGTGGTGAAATCGTCCTTCACAAGACCGCCCGTATCTCCCGAATTGGCGTTGAAGCACCAGAAGGTGTGATTGATACGTTTTTCCTTGATGAGCTGCCTGAGATAGGTCATCCACTTGAGATTGGGCTGGGTCATAAAGCCGCCCCATTCACCGATAAGGAGAGGTGCAATATTCTCGTCCTGAATGTAGAACCAGTTGTCATACCATGCGTCACGATAGAGAGAATTATATGTATAATCACCCTTGAACCATTCCTGCTGATAAACCGCAGGACCGTAGTCATGAGGAGAATAAACGAGCTTGTTCTGAAATTTTCCAAGGTCGATAGGGTCGTTCTTAACTCCCCTGAGATTGCCGCCCCACCATGTGGAATAATAATCGCCGGGGTTTGTTGAGCTGAAATCCCCGTTTTTCTTGATATCAACGGGATATATCTCGATTCCCTCAACCATAACAAGTACATTGGGATTCTTATCAAGAACAGCCTTTGCTGCCTTTTCGGCAACATATTTCCAGTTGTCGCTGTCCTTGCTGCTGTCCCATTTTGCTCTGGGATTCTCGTTTGCCTTGCCGTGAGGCTCGTTTTTCAGGTCGAAAGCAATAATGGTATCGTCCTTCTTGTATCGTTCAGCCATCCATGAAAGTGCGGCAAGATAATCCTTCTCGGTCACATTGCCCTCATACCACATATTCTTCATATGACCCATTGAGTCGGTCTTTGCGCTGTGGATATCTATCATTATCTTGATCCCGTTTGCTCTGCACTGACCAATGACATAATCGAATATCTCAAGGCTGTTCATTCCTACAAGATAGGAATTTGTCGCCTGATTGAAATTAGCGGTGGGATAATTTCCCGCTGCCCAGCTGTTGATAAGCTCTGCTGAAATGGGCACTCTAAGAAGATTGAAGCCGTGGTCGGCAATGGACTTGAGAGAGCTGTTGAGATCGCACGCCCACAAGCCGTCAAAGGTGTTTGTTCCCGTATTATAGCCGAACCAGTTCACACCCGTAAGCCATACCTCTCTGCCGCTGCTGTCAACTATCTTGTTTCCCTTTACGGAAAGCCAGTCATCGGTTGTGGGCGCAGGAACATCCTTCGCCTGCACAGGTGCTTTGGGAGAAGTTCCGCCCGATGAATTATTGCCGCCCGACTGATCTCCTCCCGATGATGAAGCAGAAAAAGCTCCCATTGAACAGGAAAGCTCTGATTTTTTCGTGTCGATATCTCCGGGATTTTTAAGTATCATTCCGAATGTTCCCTCTCCGCCCGAAGCTATGGTCTTATTATGCTCAACAGGAGTAACCGTCATTTTGCCGCCGCTCAGATCAATGCTGCAGTTCCACGACTGCTCAATGGTTGCGGATTTTCCCACATAAATTGCTGCAGTCCAGCCGTCAACGCTTGCGGAGGAATTGTTTTTTACGGTGCCGTCAAGCTGAGAATAATCAGCAGTTCCGTCATTCCAGCCGTTGGGAGCTGAAAGAATAAGCTCCACGTCCTTTGATGAAACAGCATTATCTGTTTTATCGTTCTGCTTTTCGGCGGGCTTTGTTTCAGATACGGGAGAAGTTGTTTTCCGGGTCTGCTGTGAGGAAGTTTTCTCTGTTTCGGCAGGTGCTGATGCAGCTGTTTCGGATAATTCTGTTATTTCCTCTTCCGTTTCATCTT
>JAGBFZ010000379.1 GCA_018110855.1 Oscillospiraceae bacterium | reverse complement strand
TTCGGATGCAAGGTAGGGATCCTCGCCGTAGGTCTCATGTCCTCTGCCCCATCTGGGGTCTCTGAAAATATTTATGTTGGGCGCCCAGAGAGTAAGCCCCTTGTAAATATCCCTGTCGCCGTATTTTGTATATGCGTTGTATTTTGCCCTTGCTTCGGTGGAGGTAATGTCTCCCGCCTTTTCCACAAGCTCTGTGTCAAACATTGCCGCAAGACCTATTGCCTGCGGGAACATTGTAGCAGCGCCCGAGCGGGCAAGACCGTGGAGGCCCTCGTTCCACCAGTTGTAGGCAGGTATGCCCAGCCTCGGAACAGAAGGAGCGTCGTATCTGAGCTGGCTTGCCTGCTCCTCAACAGTCATTTCATCAACCAGAGCTTCCGCTCTTTCAAGGGGCGAGAGGGATTCGTCAAGATATTTTTCCATTTTAATTATTTCCTTTCGGATGATTTTTTTAATTTATCAGTTCTGCAATGCGGGTCCTGATATCGTCCATCATTGCTGACGGCTCATAATTTCCGATGTTGTCAAGAAGGCACCACTGCTCCGTGATCTCAGCCTCTTCTTTGCTTGCATATCTGCGTTTTTCTCCAAGAAACTCGCATTCAAGGAAAAGGTTATTGGTGTACACCTCAAAATTGCAGGAATAATCGGGATAGCACACTTCCTCGTATTCGGGAATGCATTTAGCAAATATCTGATTCTTCACTGCATATGCCACAAAGCCGTCCTCAAGATTGAAGCCTGCCTTGAAAGCCTTTCTGATAAAGCAGTCCTGCCTGATGCGGACCTCTGAATTGCTCATTCTGAATCTGCTGTCGTATATGTCCGAATAGTCCCACAGGCTCATAACTCTGTTAGGTAGATAGCCTCTTTTTGCGGTATTGACAGGTATCATGCATACGCCGCCGTCAGTAAGGCTTGTCACCGACCATGGTGCAAATTCAGCTTCGGAATCGGAAATGTTTTTGATCTTGTGAGTCAGCTCCACCACAGGAGCAGAGTCGTCCATTTCCACAATAATTGTAAATTCCTTGCCGAAGGGGGTAACGGGAGGCTTCAGTATGATCCCTTTTTCCGTAATGCAATAGCTTATCGGATCATTGTCGGGATAATATGTCTCGGGATTGACCTCGGGAGCGCACCATATCCTGTGTCCGCCGTAAGCGACCCAGCAGCCGTATTCACCTGCAGGCTCGGTAAAGCGGCGGTCAACATCCTCAAACAGAACATTTTCCTTGCCATTACGGGAAAAATATATTATTCTTGGACCCACATCAACAGTCACACCAAGAGAGATAACGCCGTTGTCAAGAAAAATGCAGTTTCCGAAATTCTTGTACTGCCGTTTAGAAACGCTGACGCTCATAATAATGACCAACCTTCCTTTAAAGCCTGCGTTTAACGCAGCAAACACAGGGCAGCAAGCATGCTGTTTTCTGCCATAGTATATCTGATGCAGTGTTTGTATAAATTATATATCAAACCTACGAAATTTACCAATCGTTTTTTGCGCTTTTGATTTCACATATTGTGCTGTTTTTGCAGCCTTGTTTTATCTGTTTTTACATTTTTACAAATAAGACTTGAATGTATCGCCTGTTTTACAAGGCGTATTATTATAATAACACGAACGAATTACACACAGAATTTGTGAATGTGTTTTCAGGATAAATCATACAATATCACTCCCTCCGAAAGTCATTCATAAATAAAACAACGCACAGGTCACAAATTGAACTGTACGTTGTTTAATTTATAATCTTGTCTGCAGCTCTCTGACCTTGTGCTCACGCTTCATAGCATACATTCTTTCATCTGCACGCTTCAGATATTCTTCCGGTGAATTATGAGCCAGAATATCCGCCATATATATCCCGATGCTTGCATTAAGGGTATATGGCTTATTTTCGGTCAGATTGAAATCATCGAGAGCTGCGTAAAAACGCTTTTCAAAATGCTTTGCTTTTTCTTCCGAATAATCAAAAGCAAAAACGAAAAATTCATCGCCTCCGGTCCTGCCCGCAATCTCATTTTCGGTACAGCAGGCGGATATTATGTGAGCGAGAGAATTTATTGCATGATCCCCCTCGGTATGACCGTAAACATCATTGATGGTTTTCAGCCTGTCCATATCAATAACAATAGCAGCAGCTATTGTATGTGATCTTGCTTTTTTCTCTTCAAAAGCTCTGTTCAGGCATTGTTCAAAACCGCGTCTGTTGAGCATTTCTGTCAGCTTGTCATGGGTGCTTGCAATTTCGAGATCCTCCACCAGTTCCCTGATACTGTTTTTGTGAAGGAGCGATTCAAGCGCAACAGCAATATTAGCTATCCAGATATTATAAAACTCGCTGAAGGGTTCGTTGTTTTCCATTGATATTGCAGCATAACCGAAGCAGTGATCGTCAAAATGAATATGTGATACATAATAGCAGCGAGGTGACTCGTCCGAATCGGCAGGAATAAGTGATTTAACGGGGAAAAGCTTTTCAGGACGCATGGAGCTGCCGCTTTTATCAATCCATATTGCAGGATATACCTGCTCTGACGGAGATCTTATTTCAGTCTCAAAGGAGTTTCTGCCCTTCCTGTCAGTATATGTAAACATAAAGAATTTATCATAGGAACCGATATTGCTTCCGAATTTTGAAAAGATCTCTGATATCTGTTCAATTTCCGTAACACGGTTCATTTCAAGCATAGCAGCTTCAACATCATAAATGTAATACAGCGTAAAAGTATTCTTTTTAAAAAGGGAATTTATCTCACGGGATTTGTCTGTTTCTGTATCATCGGAGCTGTTATTACAGCCGCAGGAAGCTGTGAAGCGGCTGTCTGTGTATAAATTAACGCATTTTTCCTGTGGTCTGCCGCTCAGAACATTGTCGATTATTTCTAAGGCAGTGCGTGACAAGGTGTCTAAATTTACCTCGGCAGAGGTAATGCGGGGTGAATGCATTTTCGCTTCATATATACCGTCAAAGCCCGAAACGCATATATCACGGGGGACATTAACACCCTTCTCAACGAACACGTCACAGAGAGAGTATGCCATATAATCATTTGCGCAGACTACAGCCTGCGGACGAGGGCTGCATTTGTTAAGGAAAAAATCCGCTGCTTCGTAGCATTTATTGTACCAGAAATCACCGTGAAAGACACCGACGCCGTCCTCAGGCAGTCCGCATTCCTTCATTGCACTCTGAAAAGCCGCATATCTTTCCACAGCGTCGCAGTGCCCCGGGATACCCGACATAAATCCAATATGCTTAAAGCCATGATGCTTTGCAAAATGTCTTACCATATCCTTTATGCCCTCAGAATTGTCAATATGCACTCTGTAATATTCGTCACAAGGCTCGCCTATTGTAACAACAGGGCATCTGCATTTTTTTATATGAGACATGATTTTCTCTTTGATCTCATTGGTGAAAATATTGCTGTTTTCAAAAATAATACCGTCCAGCTCATCAAAAGGAATAATATCCAGCATTTTATGTTCTTTGATCCCGTAATTCTGATAGTCAGCACCGATAGTACCGATGAAGCTGAAAAAAACAACATTATATCCCAGATGTCCGGCAGCTTTAGATATGCTTCTGCACAATTCTTTTTTGTATTCACCTGTTATCGCACACAGGAATACTCCTATCGTTTTTCTTGAATTTATCATAAATTACCCTCTCATTTCATTTTCAGGTATTGTACCGAATATGCATTGTGTTGAGGAATATCATGAAAATCAGTCATAAGCAAGTATTGTACAGAAAAAGCCATTTCATTGATGGACATGGCTTTTTCTGTACTGTAAATTATTCCTTTACACCGCCAATAGTAAGTCCTGCCACAAAATATTTCTGCAGGAAGGGATACAGGCATATGATCGGGAGAGAAGTGATGACCGTAGCGGCAGCACGGACAGAGGTAGGTGTTACCATACCGCTGGCGTGTTCCATCGACTGAGCGGTCTGTCCCTTGCCTGAGGTAGTAACAGCACTGAGGAGCTTCATCAGCTCATATTGCAGAGTGGTGAGATTATCGCTCATACGGTTATAGAGCATAGCGTCAAACCATGAATTCCACTGACCAACTGCGGTAAATAGAGCAACCGTCGCAATTACGGGCATACAAAGAGGGAAAATTATCTTTATGAAAATTGTCATATGACCCGCACCATCGATCTCAGCGGATTCGCTGAGACTCTGGGGAAGACCGTTCATATATGTACGGATAACGAGCATATTAAATGCGCTTACCATTCCGGGGAGAATGTATACCGCAAAGCTGTTTGTAAGACCAAGAGCCTTATAAACAAGGAATACAGGGATAAGTCCGCCCGAAACATACATGGTGATAACATAAAGCAGGGAAAGCTGCTTTTTGAAAATGAAATTCTTGCGGCTGAGAACATAAGCGAGAAGGGCTGTAACGAAAGTAGATGTAACTGTGCCTATAACTGTTCTCAGAACTGAGATCTTAGCCGCCGTTGGCATAAGCTCCTTGCTCAGCACCGCCTTGTAGTTATCGAAGGTAAACATTCTGGGGAAAAGATGGATACCGCCTCTGAGAGCGTCTGTACCGTCATTGAAGGACACCGCAACAGTGTTCAGAAGGGGGTACAGCATTGTAATGGTGAAAACGATCATTATGATAAGATTGACTGTGTCGAAAATAATGTCGCCTGTTGTCCTTCGGCTGAGGAATGCGTTTTTGCCCTTGCCGATGTCCTTTGCAGCTTTGACATTATGCTCTATCTGCGGGGGGACTTTGTATTTGTTTGTCATAGCTTGCTGACCTCCTTCCTTTAGAATAGGTGTTCCTCGCCCATCTTCTTGGCAAGCTGATTAGCTATTACAATGAGGATAAGGCTGACAACGCTCTTGAAAATACCTGCGGCTGTACCGAGGGAATAGTCTGCCTGACTGATGCCGTACTTGAGAACGTAAATGTCAATTGTCTGTGAAACGCTCTGAACAAGACCATTGCCCAGCAGATATTGTACCTCAAAGCCTGCATTAAGAACATTTCCGATGTTCATAATGAGCAGGATAAAGAATGTGGGCTTGATGCCGGGGAGAGTAATGTGCCATATTTTTGCAAGCCTGCCCGCTCCGTCAATGGAAGCTGCTTCATAAAGATCGGGGCTTATGGAGGTAATGGCTGCAAGATAAATGATACTGTTCCATCCGGTTTCCTTCCATATGTTGGCAAAGCCCACAATCCACCAGAACCACTTAGGATCAGCAAGGAAGTTATAAGGCTTGTCGATAATATGCAGATTTACGAGAAGCTCATTTATGATTCCGTTTTCGGTGGAAAGTACGTCAAATACGATACCTGTAACGATCACCCATGAAAGAAAATGGGGCAGGTATGAAATAGTCTGAACTGCTTTTTTTCCTCTGTTAAATCTGAATTCGCTGAGCAGTATGGCAAAGAGTATTGCCGTTACCGTACCCAGAACAAGATTTATAACACCCATAGCAAGAGTATTTCTGATGACCTTGAGAAACTGGTCATTTGAGAAAAGGAACTTGAATTTATCAAGCCCCACAAACTGCGAGTGCAGAAGACCCAGCTTCGGCTTGTAATTCTGGAATGCCATAAGCCAGCCGCCCAAGGGCACATAGCAGAAAATGATAACGTAAATTATAAATGGAACAGCAAGCAGGATCAGGACCTTCTGATTCTTGATCTGCTTCAGGCTGATACCATGTTTTTTTTCAGATTGTGAATCCATTCCCATAGCGAATTTTGCTCACTCCTTATTGTAATCTGATAGCCTTGAGCAAAACACCGCAAACAAAGAAATAAAGCGGGATTGCAAGACATAATAAAACAAAAAATCACTATAAAATATAGAAACAGCCAACCAACTTTGGTATAATTAGTCTCTCCTCAACAACCCCCAAAGCCTGA
>JAGBFZ010000378.1 GCA_018110855.1 Oscillospiraceae bacterium | reverse complement strand
CGTGGACAGAGCAGGATATTATTGATATGTTTAACCGTATGGAGAATTCGGATAAGCTGAAATATATCGACTGCGTTCTTATCCCCGACAATGACTATGAGCCCATAGGAGCAGTTCTTTTTGAGGCTGTCACTGAGGGAAGATTGAAAATTGCATTTTTTTATGAAGACGGTTCTGCACAGCAATGTGATTATTATGTCTTTCACGCAAAAGCGGCTGATGACCCCGAGCTTACATATCATGGAAAGGGAACAATATCCTTTAAGCTGGTAACGGAAGAGAATACGACCGAAACCTGTACCCTCACAATCAGTGCTGACGGGAGAAGCGTGGAATTTATTGGAACAGCCGAAGGTAATGAAGCTCTTGAACCTGTCACAGTCCCCGATGTTTTAAAGCTGAATTACCGCCAAGCTGCCGAGCAGCTTAAAAATGCAGGACTTCGTCCGGCATTCGTATTCATATTCAGTGAGGAAGAGCAAAAAACTGTTATAAAGACCATTCCCGATAAGGGAGAAGTTGTGGGAAAGGATTCATATGTCATTGTGCAGATAAGCGGAGGACCCGAAACCGAGGAAAATAAGACGGAATATTTCATGGAATCTGCATTGGGCAAAAATGGCAGCTTCGGATATATAAATACAGCTCAAATCATGAATATAGAGGAATATTATGAGCATTACCGTATTGAAATGACCGATGAGGAAGAGCTTAAAAAGCAGTATGAGCTGTTTTACCCTCAATTCGGCGAAAATGTTTATAGCTACAAATTCTACAAGGAATGTGTAGATATCCCCATATTCGATGAAAGCTGTGAGAGGATCGTTGATTTATTTATGATAAGCGGTGTAATATACGAACCGCCCGAGGACGATGAATATAACGAGTGGACAGACACAATAAAGCTTATCCCGCTTACAGAAGAACATCAGCTAACTGTTGACATTAGCTCTGCATCTCCCGATGTGCTTTATTCCGACAGCAGAAATTGCCTGTTTACCGATGGTACGGGAGGACTTTATCTTTATAATTTCGAAAACAGTGAGCTATTGCTTGCGGTGGATTTCCTTGCATCTATGGAGCTTGTAAATTCGGAAATTGCCATTGAGGAAAATCAATACGGCGGAGCTTCTATCGGCAGTTCATGGACAACGCTTACCGACAAGCCTATTTATTTCAGCTTTGCAACAAAGGGCAAGGAAAAGCGGGGCGGAATATTCAACGGAAGAAGCTATTATCTTGATGTTATCAATTCAAAGCTAAGCATTTCAGGTACATCAGGCTCGCTTTATGAGGCGTCCGTAACAAAGCCTATAGACCCCGCAGAGCATCCTGACGCCATATCCTCAAGCCTTGCTATGATTAACAAGCGTGACTTTGTTTACATGGTAAACAGCGGCACTGATGAAGGCAAACTGCCAATGATAAGGCTTGCACGAAGCATCAACGGAAATGTGGAATACTTTGACCCCTTTGAAAAGGCACTTATTCCGCAGGAGAGAAAAGCTCCCGAGGAATGGGGACTGTCCTTCACCGCAGAAGCTGTAGACAATAACAGCGTTAAGTTGAAGCTTTCCCGAACCTGTGAAAGAGAGCTTGTCACAGGCAGCTACTTTATCATTCAAAAGAAAGAGGGATATAGTTGGTCTGAGCCAAAATACTGCGTCGAATACTATCTGAACGAGCATAGCTGGACTGATGAAGCAATTATCATTCCAAACGACAGCGAACGTGTGATTACCGAGGATTGGAGCGGCTTATACGACAAGCTGGACTACGGTGAATACCGCATAGGAAAACATTTCAGAATGGCAAACGGCGAGGAAATGATGTTATTTGCTTATTTCAATATAGATTAAAAATCGGAGTGCTCTGTCGGTAAAACAGGGTGCTCCGAAAATTTTTTTGCATCATTTTACAATTGTCTATTGACAAATGCAATATACAGTTGTATAATGATAATCAAGGATATATTCTACACTTGTATATTGGAGGAAGAAACTATGAAGCTCAGCGATAACGATTTTGAAATTATGAACATCATATGGGACGAGGGGGAGGTCCCTGCCCTTGAAATTGCAGTCTGTCTTGCGGAGAAAAAGGGCTGGAAAAAGCCAACGGTTTACACCCTTATTGACAGACTTATCAAAAAGGGAGCCATAGAGCGCATTGAACCCGATTACGTCTGCAAGGCACTTATCAACAAGGAGGATGTTAGGACAAGCGAAACTGCAGGACTTCTGGAAAAACTTTACAAAGGCTCGGCAAAGCTCCTTGTATCGGGCTTTATCAAGGAAAAGCAGCTTTCCGAGGAAGAGCTTCGGGAGCTAAGACAGCTTATCGACGACAGCATTGAACAGACCAAGCGAGGTGAATGACAGTGCCTTCCGTAATAATAACCTCCACACTTTTAGGCATTGCGGCGATTATCATAAGGAAAGCCTTCGGCAGCAGAACAGGCATAAAGCCCTTTATAATAATGTGGGCAGTTGTGTTTCTGAAATTTGCCGTTCCCTTTGAGCTGCCATCACATTTTTCTATGATGAATCTGTTCCCGCAAAGCACTTCTGCTGAGGAAAATGCTGCTCCAAATTCATATGATAATGGAGAAGAAACAGACGAATATGCAGCTGATATTCCCAAAATATCACCGCCCGTTTATGATAATGCTATGTCCGAAAATATCACACAGCCGTCCTATGAAGAAGAGAAGAATTGGAATATCGAAAGCATCGCAGAAACAATATATCTTGCTGTTACTGCAATGCTTATGTTCTCAATTTTATTTGCAATAATAATTTGTATGATAAAATTTTCCCGCCTGCATGTTCTCGAAAATGATATCTGCAAAAGCATTATTGCCGACAGCGGAATAAAAAGAAGGATAACCGTCCGAAGCGGAGATATTGACACTCCCGCAGTGTTCGGTGTGCTGTTTCCCGTTATAATTCTTCCCGAATCAATTGACAAAGAAAACGTGAAACTTTTGCGGCATATCATGCTCCATGAAATAAGCCACATAAGGCATTTTGACCCGTTATGGAACATTCTCACTCTATTTATTTGTGCGACAAATTGGTATAATCCCATAGTTTGGATATGCGGATATATGTACCTTGCCGATGCTGAAAAGCTCTGCGATATGAGCGTTGTGAAGATAATAGGAAGTGAAAACCGAAAGGAATATGCAAACAGCCTTCTTGAATGTGCCGCATCAAAAAGGCACCCTGTCATGCTTGTTTCGGGCTTCGGTGAAAGCGGGATAAAGTCAAGGATAAAAAATATAATGAGCATGAAAAAGGTCAGGATAATAACTATCATTGCCGCTGTTTTTGCAATAATCACAGCCGCTATTATCTTCGGTACGGGCAGGAAAATCGAAGTGCAGACGAGAAACGGTGAATCCTTTGAAAATACAGCAAATAATAACTTATATTATTT
>JAGBFZ010000377.1 GCA_018110855.1 Oscillospiraceae bacterium | reverse complement strand
TTTACTGTTATATCCCTTCAGCCGTTTTACGCAGCCTGTGAACGTTCCTGCCGTGCCCGTTCCCGATACAAAGTGAGTTATGCTGCCGCCTGTCTGTGACAGAATTTCTTTTCCCGTACCGTTATAATGTGCAAGCCAGTTTTCATTGTTGCTGTACTGATCGGGATAGAAATATTTGCCGGGAGTTTCCGATATAATGCGTTGCACCTCGTTATATGCACCGTCTATCCCCTCAAGGGGCGAAGTTTCGATAATATCCGCACCGTAGGCTTTCATAAAGCACTTGCGTTCGGGAGATACGTTTGCGGGAATACAGAGCTGCACCTTATATCCAAGTGATGAACATATCATTGCGTAGGAAATCCCTGTGTTTCCGCTTGTTGCATCGATAACGGTCTTGTCCTTTGTGAGCCTGCCGCTTTCAATGCCTTTCATGAGCATTGCCTTTGCCGCTCTGTCCTTTACCGAGCCGCCCACATTCATAAATTCAGCTTTGGCAAAGAGTTTAACTCCGTCTTTTAACCCGTCAAGATCAAGGCTCAGCAGGGGCGTATTTCCAATAAGATCAAGAATTGTCATATTGCCCCTCCTTTCATTCTGCCGTAATAATGCAAAAAAGCCGCTTCATTACAAGATGAAACAGCTTCAAAAAACATATTTTAAGCTGTTCGCATATGCAGCACAACAGAGCAAATGCGAACAGATAAGGATAATTCTTACCGATTCACATCTGCCCTTTACACATACAACAGCAAAACAGCTTTTTCATAAAAATTATCCTTCCTAAGTAAACTAACCTGCTATGTTTGTTGGTTGTATTTATATAATACATCCTAATCTCTACTTTGTCAATAGGCTTAGTAGATATTTGTAATTTTGCATATATATTCTGATTATTTTGTTTGTGAATTAACATAAATGACAAAATTATTCATCAAACGATAACAAAAAGCAGTCATTTCACAAATCATACAGAATTTGTAGAGATTTTGATGTGTATCTTTACAGCCGAAAAATCTTTTGCTACTGTCATTACAGGTAATACTACATAAATATTTACAAACAGGAAGGTGTTGCTATGAGATCTATGAAAAAAGAAGATATAAAGGTTACAGTTATTATTCCGCCCATTCTTGATGAAATGATTTAATGCAGACTGCCATATTGAACTGACCCTAAAAAGTTAGACAAGTCTTGATTATCCCTTTGGAATTGCGCAGGGAGTGGAAGGCAGGGTATGTCCGAACTGCCTTACCTCATTTTCGGTTGAAAAGTAACCTATTGCCGAACCTATAAGCGGTCCGGCTATATATTATATTATCATTTTTATTCTTCTTTCTTTTTCATAACACTCATATATGCAGGTCTTATTATCTTATCGGTGCATACAATTTCCTCAATACGGTGTGCGCTCCAGCCGACAATTCTTGCAACTGCAAATATAGCTGTATAAAGCTCCTTCGGTATACCGAGCATATCATAAACAAATCCGCTGTAAAAATCCACATTCGGGCAGACGCCGCTGCGGTTATGCTTTCTGTTCATAATGACCTGCGGAGCGAGCCGTTCTATCTGTTCATACAAACGGAACTCATTCGTTCTGCACTTTTCTGCGGCAAGCTGCTCCACATAGCTTTTGAGAACTCTTTCTCTCGGGTCGGAAAGCGTATATACAGCGTGTCCCATTCCGTAAATAAGTCCCTTGCGGTCAAAGGTCTCCTTGTCGAGGATTTTTTCAAGGTAGGCTGTAATTTCTTCGTCATCCTCAACATCATTTATCTGCTCCGAAATATCTGCCATCATATCCATTACCTTAATGTTTGCGCCGCCGTGCTTCGGACCTTTCAGCGAGCACATTGCCGCCGCAATAGTTGAATATGTGTCCGAACCCGATGAGGTAACGACTCTTGTGGTAAAGGTGGAGTTGTTGCCTCCGCCATGCTCCATATGAAGTATCAGAGCAGTATCGAGAACCTTTGCTTCGGTCTTTGTATACTTCTTATCGGGACGGAGCATCGTCAGTATGTTTTCAGCCGGAGATAAACCGGGGTCGGGATGGTGGATAAACATACTTTCAAGATTCTGATAGTAATTATATGCGTTATATGCATATACCGCAAGGGTCGGGAACTGACTTATGAGCTGAAGGCATTGACGAATATTATTTTCAAGAGATGCATTTTTCAGATCCCTGTCATAAGAAGCAAGCGTAAGAATACTTCTCGTCATTGTATTCATAATGTCATCGGTGGGAGCCTTCATTATTACATCACGGGTAAAATTCATCGGCAGAGCCATAAGCGTACCGATAACGGAGCGGAAATCGGCAAATTGCTTTTCATCGGGCAATTCTCCCACAAGCAGAAGATATGCGACTTTTTCATATCCCATCTCATCTTCCCCGAGCCTGCCGATAAGATCTTCAACACGGTATCCCCGATACCAAAGCTCACCATTGCACGGCTCCTTTACGCCGTTTTTTCTATCGTATGATTTTATAAGAGAAATGTTTGTAAGTCCCGTAAGAACGCCGTTTCCTTTTTCGTCACGAAGCCCCTGATTGATATCATATTCATCGTAAAGCCTGCGGTCGATAAAGTCGTTTTCACGGCATGAGCGTTCCAGTTCATTCATATATTCATTCATCTGTTTCATTTGCATCCTCCATTTGATCCGGTTCAGTTCTCATTACGGAATCGAACTCCTTCATAAGCTGAAGAAGCTGAACG
The DNA here is from genome assembly GCA_018110855.1 of Oscillospiraceae bacterium. GTDB lineage: Bacteria > Bacillota > Clostridia > Oscillospirales > Ruminococcaceae > Huintestinicola. The sequence continues at coordinate 6,646 of JAGBFZ010000377.1, read as the reverse complement.
ATCTTATCCCTGCCGAAATTCTGAAGTACTCTTGAATAGAAATCTTTAAGCTTAGTGTCGGTCTCTTCAAACACAGTTTTTCCATGGTCGGTTATGGTCACATAGGTGCCGTCCTTTCCGTCACCGTCATGATCCCAGCTGACAAGGTTTTTGCTGTTCATCTCTCTGATAAGCTTTGATGTCTTTCTGATGGGAAGATTGAGCTTTTCCGATATCTCGCTGAGATATATCCTGCCCGAATAGATAGGATTGCTTTCAATATGCTCACACATATAATGAAGCGCTATGTATTCGGCAATATTTATGTCTTTGAGCATAAATTTTGCGTCATCCTTTGATAACAGATACCGTCTGTATGTTATTTCGTGGGCGATCTCCTTCATCGTTTCATTTTTTTCAGCCAAAATGATCGTTCCTTTCTGTAATTTGATTTTATACTGTTTGTTTCCAAACTATTAGCCTTGAAATAAAGCACTTACCGATATGTTATATCATAAAGTGCTCTATATTTTTGCATATCTTTCGGAAAATTTTCTGGAATGAGGCGATCTCTTCATCGGTCAGTCCATAGTAAAGCTCTTTCTTGATGTCCTTCCATACATTTTCTATATCAGCCGCCGCTTCCTTGCCTTTATCGGTAAGGCTGAAATGCATATATCTGCGGTCGTTTTTATCCTGCATGGAGTTGATATAGCCCTTTTCTATAAGACCATACACAGTTGAAGATATATGCCCTTTGTTTGCATTCAGGAAATCTGAAATATTTACAAGCGAATCTTCTTCCCTGCATATGGACAGATAGTAAATGACTTCAAATTCCGCTCGCTTCATATCGTAATGCTTTCTCAGCAATGAAAACTTTGAATCCGAATATTTTCGGAATTCACCGCCTTTCAGCACGACCTCCAGCGGCTTCTGAACCATGATTATCATCTCACTTTTGGGTTATGTTAAAAGCAAAGGTTTGTTTTCAAACTATTATACTACATTATTACCCGCTTGTCAAGAGGTTTTTCTTTTTTTCGGCAGTAATTTTCCATATTGTCATTTGCGGAATCAGGGATTATTCAGAAAATAAATAACGATAAATGCGTATGCAAAAACGATTTATATGCAGTTATATGCATAACCATGATCGGGAGGAATCATGTTAATAAGTGGTTTGCCATTCATATATCGGGATATATTTTCTTTACAAATATCGGTAATTAGCTTTTCTGTATGAGGTGAATGACCAAAGCTCGGTCCGGAGATGTGAGGCGTTATCAGCACATTATTCATAGCCCATAGGGGAGAAGCAGCCGACAGCGGTTCCTGTTCAAAAACATCAAGGACCGCACCGGATAAATGCCCCTCAGCGAGAGCTTCTGTCAGCGCAGCTGTATCAATAAGCGAGCCACGGCCCACATTCACGATAAGCGCACAACTTTTCATAAGCCCTATTCTCCGCTTGTCAAGGAGATGGTCTGTGAGCGGAGTTTTCGGCAGACAGCATATAACAATATCTGCAAGAGGAAGCTCACTGTCAAGAGATTTTAAATCATAAATACAGTCGAATCCGTTTGCAGGGCGGATATTTTTTCGTATACCCACAGTTTGTGCACCAAAGCTTTTGAGCTTTACCGCTGTTTTAGAACCAATATCTCCGCAGCCGAGTATCAGAGCACGGCTGCCTGATATAAATCGTTCGGTCTTCATATCTTTCCAGACGCAGCGTTCCTGATTCTGACGATAAGAAAATAATCCTCTGAATAATGCAAGGATAGTGCCTATGATATATTCGGAGATACCATCACCGAATGCGCCTGTGACATTTGTTAATATAACATTTTCAGGCAGGAAACTCCCATATGTGTATTTGTCGGCACCGGCACTTGTGATCTGTAACCATCGGAGATTATGGCATAATTCTGCCTGCTTTGCGGTAATATCTCCGATTATTATATCCGCCGCCGATAAATCGCTGCTGTCAGTTCCGAATCTGATATTACAGCAGTATTTTTCTGCTTCATTTCTCAGACTTGACCGAAACGTCTCGGAAAAAGGAGCGGTAACAAGTATATTCATTTTGAGCCTGCTTTCGTAAAAAGTTTGCATTATGCCGATACAGCAGCTGCCTTAATTCTTTTTGGTTTCTGCATATGTCGGACTATGCAGGACAATGCAAAGTTGATAATGAAATAAAAGATGCAGGCAAAGCCGCAGAGAACGAATACGTCCGATACATTCTGTGTCGTGAAGCCCGTATATCTTGGTGATATCTGGATAAGCTGGAAGGTGCGCCCCATAAGCTCTGCCACTGCTATATTGGCAATATATGACGTGTCCTTGATGGTTGTTATGACCTGACTGAGAAGCGTTGGAACGATATTTTTAAAGGTCTGGGGCAGAATGATGTAAACAAGTGTCTGCACAAAATTGAAGCCCTGAGCATATGCCGCTTCAAACTGACCCTTGGGAATAGAGTTAAGTCCGCCCCTTACAATTTCTGCAATTACGGAAGATGTAAAAAGCACCAATGCGATGATAGCTTTGAAAAGTACAGCCATTTCGGTTCGAGAAAGACCGAAATACTTTGTGAAATCAGCAGAAAATTCTATTGAAGGGAAAAATACAAGTCCGATAAACAGCCACAGCATAAGCGGTGTGTTTCTGAAAATTTCAATGTAGGCAATGGCTGCTATTTTGAAAATCTTTGTTTTCTTTGACAAGCAATAATTTCTCACCAGCGCCAGTACTGTGCCGATGATTATTCCGAGAACGACTGCAAAAAATGCTATTCCCACGGTAAATCCAAGACCCTTGAGCAAATAAAGGAACACGCTTTTGTCGGTTATCATTTTTAAGCTGCCCATTAACTCATCCATTAGTTTTCTCCTCCTTTGCTAACTTCTATTAGCTTATCAAGCTCATCGTCGGTAATATCATCTGCTTTTTTGCGGACTGTCACCGTCTGAACATCACGGCTTTTCAGTTTGTTTTCCCACGCCGACGCAAGGGTAGAAAGAGGGAAGCATATCACAAAGAAAATGATGCCGCCGAGAATATATCCCTGACCTGCCGCAGAGCCTGTACCCTCTCCAACTGCAAAAGCATTGGTCCTGGAAATAAGGTCTACTGCTCCGCCTGCAAGGAACATACATGAGGTATTTTTTATCAGATTCACTACCTGATTTACCATAGGAGGTAGAATGATCTTTATAGTCTGAGGAAGAATGATATACATCATTGCCGCAGTATGAGTAAAGCCCTGAGAATATGCAGCCTCAGCCTGTCCCTTCGGGACTGTTTCGATTCCTGCACGGATAACCTCGGAAATATATGCTCCGTGATATATTCCTAAAGCGATGATACCGCATAAAAGTGCAGTAAATCCTTTGATACCCGAAAATGTTACAGTATAAAAAAGAAACAGTGCCTGAAGCATAAGCGGTGTATTCTGTACGATCTCCACATAAATTCGTGAGATGATCGTTAAAGATTTTTTACCGCTTGTTGCCAAAAGACCGAAGATTATTCCCACAGCAAGAGCCAGCAAAAGACCCATGGCAGCCATAATAAGTGTTGAAATCGTTCCGTCAATAAACGCTTCTCTGTGAGTCCAGATCAGATTCCATTTATCTGCATCAAACACAGCACATTCCTCCGTTAATAAATGAGGGCGGCAACCGTGTGTACTGCCGCCCTCATCATAAATATTTTTTGCTATAAAATCAGTTAAGTCCATATTCCGAAATCAGACCGTCGATGGTTCCGTCTCCAAGCCATGTTTTGATAAGCTCGTCAATGGGAGCGGAAAGCGGAGAATCCTTCTTGGTAGCAACGCCGTATTCCTGAGGAGAGAAGGTATCCTCGATGTACTGACGGTCGTCACTCTTATAGGTTGCAAGAATGGACTTGTCAACACAGAATGCGTCAACTGTTCCTGCAGTCATAGCATTGGAAATAGCAGGATAATCACCGAACTGCTCGAAGCTTGTGCCGCCCTCGCTGAAGGAAGAGATATCAAAATCAGCGGAGGATTCGGGAATTACATAGTCGCCGAGCAGTCCCTTTTCGCTCATTGCCTTTACAAGCGCATATGCGGAAGTGGAGCCTGTGGAGACGCCGATCTTCTTTCCTACAAGACCGTCAATATTTGTGATTCCGTCGGCAGTTTCCACCAGTACAGTTACTGCGTCAGTATAATATGCGGTGGAGAAATCCCAGCTCTTTTTTCTTTCATCGGTGATGGTAAATGTGGCAAGAACACAGTCAAGGTCACCTGAATCAAGAAGCTCTGTTCTTGTGGCAGCGGTTACGGTGGTAAATTCAACATCCTTATATCCGAGACTGTCTGCTATCTTCTTTGCAAGCTCTATCTCAAGGCCGCTGTATTCGCCGGAAAGGGGATCCTTGTAGCCGAATCCGATAACTGCGTCCTTAACGCCTACTTTGAGTATCTTGTCGGAATTATCTTCTCCTGCAGCTGCAGCAGGTGTATCGGCAGATGTATCAGCCGAAGTCTCGGGGGATGAGCCGGAAGTGCTTCCGCAGGCAGCGAGAGATGACATCATCAGTCCTGCAGCAACAGCCGCCAATAATTTCTTGAATTTCATATAAAACACCATACCTTTCTATAACAGCTGTATGCTCTTTCCTTTTCATACAGCTTTTTATAATACCGCTCCTGCGGATATTACCTGATTATTTTGCTGAGGAATGCCTTTGTTCGCTCGTGCTGAGGAGCTGTAAAGAAATGCTCGGGAGTGCCTTCCTCAAGAATGTGTCCGCCGTCAACAAAAATGACACGATCTGCAACTTCTCTTGCAAAGCCCATCTCATGAGTCACAACGACCATTGTGAAATTCTTTTCGTGAGAAAGCTCTATCATAACATCAAGGACTTCCTGCACCATTTCAGGGTCAAGGGCAGATGTGGGTTCGTCAAAGAAAATTATCCTGTTCTGCATTGTCAGCGCTCTTGCTATGGCAATACGCTGCTGCTGACCGCCCGAAAGGGTCGTGGGATAAACATTCGCCTTTGATTCCAGACCAACACGCTTCAGATATTTCATAGCCAGCTCCTCGGCTTCTTTGCGTGGGACCTGTTTCAGCTTTATTGGTGCAAGAGTAAGATTGTCCAGCACTGTAAGATGCGGATAAAGGTTAAACTGTTGGAAAACCATCGACGAATGAATACGGTTGATAAAGGCTCTTCGTTTTCTGCTCAAAAGGTGATCGTGGATATAAACCTTGCCTGAGGTCGGCTCTTCAAGATAGTTCATACACCTGATAAGCGTACTTTTTCCCGAACCGCTGGGGCCGATGATAACCAGTTTTTCACCCTCTTTGACATGAAGATCAATTCCTTTGAGAACTTCAAGCTCTCCGAAGCTTTTATGAACATCTTCAAGTCTTATCATTTATATCATTTCCTTTCAGCGGATATGTGTATGAGTTCTCTCATTGGTTTATAAGTCTATTATAGCAAATATTCTGAAGAAGTCAAGTAAAAATGCAATTTTAAAATTATATTCTTGCATAATACCAAAATTTATACAACATTTTCCTTTAGTTTATGGCACATTTTGAATTTTGTAATAATGCTTTATTCATTTGCTTCTGCAAAAAACTTTGAAAAATCATCCCTGTCGACTGTATTTGCCTGACATGGCTTTATAATTTTTTATATTTCAAAATATCTGCTGAGCATCTCACTGCAAAACGACATAGGCTGTTTCTGAAAAATAATTTTGCCGTTTCTTACCGACATAAGCACCTGAGCACGGTTTCGAAGAGCGTCAAAATCATTCTTTGCATCAATAACAATAAAGCTTGCAGGATTTTTTTCTCTAAGGAAGTAGCTTTCTCCGAGGTGAAGCGTTTTTGCTCCGTTCGATGTAATAAGATCAAGGGCTCTGTTCATGTACTGCGGTGCTGTAAGGTGGCTGATATGAAAGCCAGCGTCCAGAACATACATCAGATTTCCGTTTCCGAGAGGATACCACGGGTCGCATATGGAGTCCTGGGCAAAGCATACATTTATGCCGTCATCAAGCATTTCCTTCACCCTTGTAAGTCCTCTGCGTTTGGGATATACATCGTATCGTCCCTGAAGATGAATATTTTCTGTCGGGCAGGAAATAAAATTGATACCCGATTTTTTCAGGAGCTTGAAAAGCTTGAAAGCATATGCATTGTTGTATGAACCCATTGCACAGGTGTGGCTTGCTGCAGTCTTTTCGCCGATACCTTTATCCATAGCTTCATATGCCAGTACTTCAGCAAAACGTGACATATCATCGTCAGTCTCGTCACAATGTATATCTACAAGCTTATCATACTTTACAGCCAGCTCCACAGCTTTTTTTACAGATTTTGTTCCAAGCTCCGACGTGTATTCAAAGTGAGGAATAGCACCGACACAGTCTGCGCCCATTATGAGAGCCTCTTCAACAAGTTCGTCACCGCCCTTGTATGAGTACATTCCCTCCTGCGGAAAAGCTACGATCTGGATATCGGCATAATCCTTTACCTCCTCACGAAGCTCCAGCATTGCCTTGAGCCCTGTGAGCTTCGGGTCGGTAACATCTATGTGTGTTCTGATATACTGTGTGCCTCCGAGTATCTGCTCAAGCAGCCCTTTTTTTGCACGTTCCTTGATT
>JAGBFZ010000376.1 GCA_018110855.1 Oscillospiraceae bacterium | reverse complement strand
GCCGCCGGGAGAATAATCCTGTACAAGGATCTCAGCGTCTTTTTTCGAGCGGATCTTCTTTTCCATGGTGATATTTGTGTCGAAGGTCACAACATTGATATTTACCGAGCTTCTGATATTCATCTGAGTAAAGAGAGTGTAGATCTGCCGCAGGAAATTTGAAGCGATCTCTCCGCTGCAGGAGCCTGAAACGTCGATGGCAATAATAATATCAGTTGCACAGCAAAGCTCTCTTGTTTCGCACAATTCAACAATAGGGGTGTTGTCTAAATTATCCAGTCCCCAGTGATACATCATCATGTCGAGAGTGTCGGGGTCCTCGGAAACAACCTCTTGAAGTGCAAATCTCCTCAGATATTCAATATAAGAAAATTTACTGAATCTGTCAGGAGGGGCTGGAGTAAAAAACAGATTTCCGCTTGTGGTGCCGTATGTTTTCGATGCGGCGGAGTGCTGCGCCATGATCATGAGCTTTGACCATTCCGCCTCATCCGCCTTCAGCACTTCACAAGCTTTGGAAAGAGAACCCTCCTCGCATTCAGCATTCTGCGGATTGTTGGGAGCATCCTGTGTTTCCTCAACAGTGGACTGACCATTTTGCGGATCAGAGGAACGCTTATCCTTGTGGGTGTACCAAAGACTGTGGTCGTCCTCTTTTAGCTTAGTGACCGCTGAGAAAAGACGGTTGCGGAAGGCCGTGCTTTTATCAGCGTTATCATAAAATTCAGATGTTGTCCTGCTTTTGCAGCCTTCAAGGAGTTTGGATATCTCGTTTAAGATAGTCATGGGAGCATTTATAGCACCGGCTTCATGCATCATGCTGAAAACAGCCATATCAGCAGCAGCCTCGAAGATCTTGTCATTCTCAGAGGTCATGGAAGGGTGGAGCAGGAGAGAGTGAAGCACGGAATGAATAATGGTGTTTTCCAGTTTCTTCTTGTTTTTGGAATATATGCCGATGACCCATTTGGGATTATAATACAGGCAGCTGTAATCAGAGCACATGGAAGGAGTCTCATCGGTTGCCTCAGCTCTGAGCGAATAAACAGGCTTCATCATATATGGAAAATCCGCTGCTGCCGTTCTCATGGTATGAGAAATGATATTGGCGGAAAGCTCAAGCTCATCTGCCGAAAACTGTGTTGGATCTTTCATAAGATAGACCGTCCTTTCAAATTATGATGCAGAAGCAACCTTCTTCATTTTCTTTTTGATCTGGCTGTCGGCAGTGGTGATCTCGTCTAGATATTTGCTGAAGCGGGAATTGCCCATAATAACAACAGACTTTACAATATCGCTGTCAGAAAGGATACCGCTCATGAATATTTCGATCTCGCCGTTCTTTCCGAAAAGCTTTTCAACGAAATCAAGAATATTGTTCATACTCTCGTTAACGCCCATATTATCGCCTGAAATTGCAGTCTTGTGGAGCTTTCTCTTCATGCATTCAATAAGCATGAAGCGTACGCTGATATTGCAGCCCGAAAGTTTTTTCATAATATTCTTGTCAGCCTTGCCCGCAATAATAAGGTCAATTTCCTCTTCGGAGATCGTATCCTTCACAAGGCGGTAATAGTTGTAAAATTCATCAGCTTCCGAGGGAACGGAAATGTACTGCTCAACCAGTTCGGCAGAAATGGGGAAATTGTTCTTTTCATAGGAGTCGATGGTGATGGAAAGCTCCTCCCAGCCTCTTGGAGTAACAACGCTGGCGGTATTCTCATCGAATGTGTAAAGTGCCTGCTCATTGGTGGTGATGTAGGCAGTTACAATAGGATTCAAAGAGCGCTTTGCAGCATAATCAAGCCAAGCCTTACTGTCAGGGATAACGTTTATTACTCTGAGACGGTCACGAGTAACAGCGTCAAATTCCTTAACGCTCTTGTTGTACTCGGGGGGATTTCCTGCCATGATAAGTATCCAGCCATCGGGTATCCTGCTCTGTCCTAAGGTCTTATTCTGGAAGAGCTGAAGCATGGGAGCGGAGAGACTCTCGGAAGCGCAGTTTACTTCATCAATGAAGAGGATACCGTTTGGATTGCCTGTTCTTTCGATCTCGTCCTTGACAGATGCAACTATCTCGCTGGCGGTATATTCCGTAACAGAAATGGGTTCGTCGTTATAAGTCTTAGTCACCAGCTTCGGGAGACCGAGAGCGCTTTGTCTTGTGTGGTGGGTGATGGAGTAGGATACAAAGCCAAGCCCCAGCTTTTCGGCAGTCTGTCTGGGAATATCAGTCTTGCCGATGCCGGCAGGACCGATAAGCATAACAGGACGCTGTCTGTTTACAGGGATGAGATATTCACCGGATGGATCCTTTTCAAGATATGAGATGCAGATGTTTTCAAGCTCCTTTGCAGCCTGTGCGATAGAAATAGAGTGGTTTGCCGCAGCGATTATTTTTTCCTTTGCCATAATTATTTACCTCCGTAAATTATTTTCTGAGTTCTTTCTCATTGATATTATTGTATCATATCATTCTGAAGCGTTTTATGCAGAAATGCGTAAAACTACTTTCGGGAACTGATAATATATTTGTTAATGATATTCAGGGCTTCTGTCCTCTTCTCGGATGAAGCCTTGCAGATAAGAGCATATATCTGATCGCTGCTGAATGCGTTTTGCTGAAGCATTGCGCTGAGCAGCAGGGGTATATGTGTAATAACGTCTGCAGCGCAGCCTTCTCTGAGATCATCATCAGTTACGAATTTAATTCCGCTGCTGACAAATCTGCGGAAAAGCTGAGGGATATGCTTATGGTTTTTATTAAAATATTCATCAATATTCAGCTGAGATGCTTCAAGAGCCTTATCTCTTATATCAAAGCGGATCCGATCCTTTCCGATCAGATCAAAAAGTCTGAACAGATCATTTCTCGTATCAGAATCTACATAGTAGTTTGTTATGCAATAGAACGGTCGGAAAAAGGCTGTGTCTTTAATAACAGGAAGAAAGATCTCATTAACGATATCCAGAATATTTTCAATGCTGCCAAATGATTTCCGGTTCAAAAAAAGGACAAGCTCGGTAATATCAGTGAAAAACAAACCAAGACGCTTCATCGCAGAAAGCTCGGATCTGATATTATTTAATGGACTGTTGTAGGTAAATATCCGGCTTTTAAGTATAGAGAGCGTAGTGCTTTCTCTGTCAGTGAAATAAATGAAATCAGATACTGCCGCAGGGATATTATCTGAATCCCTGATTTCCGGGATGTATCTTACACATGTCTCATATATATATTCCGAGATGTTTTTTTTGAATTTTGAGCTGTCAAAGCTATACATAAATCCGTGATCTGTGAAAATGGCAGCGATCTCCTCCTTGGATCTTCCTGTCAGAAGAATATCAACCACATCGGTCATATCATTATCATACAGATAGAAAATAAGCTCAGGGTTGATAAGCATTGAAATATTCTCAATATTATCCATGCAATAAGTCAGGCAGTCAGTCCGCCGTTTTAATGCAGCAGCAGACAAAATATCCTTGAAATTGCCGCCCATTGGAATGGATTTGCTGTGCAGAGTACCCATTATGGCTTTTTTCAGCAATGTAAATGCAGCAGGATCATCTTTTAAAATTGCGATCTGAACCGTTGAGATAAGAATACTGTCTGTTCCTGATGCAAGAGTCTCATTATAGAATTGTTCGGGATATCGGGCAGCATAGGCAGTCAGCATATCAGCAACGTTAAAACATAAAACAGGGTCGGCACATAAATTATTTCCGAAGAAACAGTTGGGATCATTTGAAATTTCCTTCAGCATTTCGGATAATTCCACAGCTGTACAGCTGTTTATGCAATTTGCAGCTTTTATGGAAAGCAGGCGGTTTGAAAATGTCATGTTCTGACAGCTCCTTTCAAAGCAGGGGTGTTTTTTTGCGGCAATGCGTCAGGATCGGAAAACGCCTTGTGATTCATCAGAAATTTATTGATGACGTTAAGCGCTTCCATCCGTTTGTTTGACGAGCAGATGAATATCAGGTCTTCTATCTGAGTCAGATTGAAAGCTCCAAGCAGCAGCAGCTGATCCAGCAGCAGCGGAACTTTTGTGATAATATCTGCGGAATAATTTTCTGTGATCATATCCTCGTCAGTAATGAAGCCGCTTCCGTGACTTACAAGTCTGCGGCAGAATGACAATGAATGTTCTATGCCGTTCCGGGGCAGAGAATCAAAGTTGTACAGGTCTGTGGGGACTGATTCCGATGAAATATCAAGGGTTATCCTTTCAATGCCGATATAATCCAGCAGATCGAGTACCTCAATTCGTATTTTGCTATGATAGCGGATATCCGAAAAATGGAAGGGTCTGATAGTTAGCTTGTTGCCAAAAACAGGAAAGTAATATTCTTTTATCATATCATAGAATTCATTTTCAGAGAATTTCTGACGACAGGATGCCAGAGCTCCGACTATCTCGGTAATGTCGGTAAAATAAAGTCCAAGCCTTTTCATAGATGATAGAAATGACAGAATGATCTGTGAAAAACAGTTGTCTGACAAACTGAAATTGTGGATCATTAAGCTCAGTTGTCTGTTGATAAATTCAGAGATATCAGCAGGAATATTGGCGCTTGATCTTATACGGGGAACATATCTTACGCAGATATTGTAACAGACATCAATAAAATTCCAATTACTGATAATGGACTTGTAATTATCTATATCACAGCTGACCGATTCCAGAAATGATCTTATTTCGTCCTCAGATTTTCCCGCCATCAGATTATCGATCAGACCAATTATTTCTCTATCGTCAGGATAGATCATCATTGCATAGAAAACGGCGCTTGAAATATTTCTGATATTTTTCAGGCAATATATCAGACAATCCTTCCGTCTGAAAAAACCAGTATAAGCTATCAGCCAGTCTGATTCAGAAAAAGACATATTGTAAAGATGGATCTTTTTCAGAAGTGTGAGAGCGGCAGGATCATCGGCTGCAACAGCGATCTCAGCAGCACAGCACAGGGAACCGCTCAGTAAGTTTGAAAAGTATTGCTTTTCAAACTCAAGCGGAAATCGTGCAGCATAGGCAGTCAGAAGCTTGGCTGCATGATCCATTATTAAAGAGTCAATGTTGCCATAACCGCAGAATGAAAAATAATCGATCTGATGGGTATATTCATCAATAAGCTCATAAAAATCCTCCGGTGTTCCGAACTCAATGCATTTCATCGTTTGTGAGATAAGTAAAATGCTGTCAGCATTGACCATAGAATAACATCTCCTTTCAGAAGCCGATGGAAATCATGTTCTCCTTGTTTTCAAGCTCAGATGAGATTATATCCGCAGAGGCTTCGGAAATATCCTCAAGATCGAGAACGGTAAGCATTTTATCGGTCATTTTCTTGTGTGCGCCTATCCTTATAGCGTGCTTCTGCTTAGCATTCACAAAGAGATTTCTTGCTTCTCTTCCGTTTCCGAACTGCTCGCCCCTGAGCTTTCTAAGCCTGATAAAATAACTTCTGAGAATATCATCGCAGTTATCGGGAACCTTGAAATTTTCTCCCTCAGCGATCTTTATGAATATCCTGCAAAGATCATCATCGCAGTATTCCTCAAATTTAACAACGAAGCTGATACGGGACCTCATACCCGGATTTGAGGAAAGAAATTCTGTCATTTTGTTTTCATATCCGGCGAAAATGCAGAAGATCTTTCCGCGGAAATTTTCCATATTCTGAGTAATGCAGGTAACAGCCTCCTTGTCGTAAATTGTGGCGTTTTCTTCTGAAAGTGTGTAGATCTCATCAAAGAAGATCACACCGCCGCCGTTTTCAGCCATTTCAGTAAAAAGGGAGTCTATCTTTGCAGCAGTCTGACCCACATACTGACCAACAATATCAGACTTGCGGCATTCCTTGAAGCAGGCGGAGCTTTTTATGAGCCTGAGATAAGCCAGCATATCCGCAAAGCGTCTTGCAAGGGTGGTCTTGGCTGTACCCGGAGGTCCTGCGAAAACCATGCTGCAGCCGTTGAAGCTGTCAGAAAGACCCCTGTCAAATCTCATCTTGTCAAGCATAATAGATTTGATGATTCCGTCGAGCTTGTCCGATTCGTTTTCAAGTCCGATAAGTGAATCTCCTCTTATCTTGGAAGATTCGGCTGGAGCGGAAAAGAAACTTCCCGTACCCTTGAAATCTCTGCGGGTAAGGTCTCTGCCTGACGGATCATTTTTAAGATGATTTGTGATAACAAAACGAGCGGCAGCAGACATGATGTATTCATCGCAGCTGTATGACTGTTTAACAAGTGAACGGATCTCCTTCTGAACATTATCTGCATTGAAATTTTTTTCCCAGAAATAGCTGTTGATGATATTAACAGCCTCTTCTGTGCTGTCAGTACCGATAAGAACAGTGCTGCAGCAGCTAAGAGTGGAGCTGAGAGCGGGGGAATCAGGAGAAATGGCAGGTAAGCATACAAAAAATTCCGTTCTTCTGTCAAGAAGAGAATCAGCCGTTATGCCAATTGCAGACGGAGAAGTGCAGATGTGCAGCAAAGGATTGTTTTCGTCAGCAATAAGCTCAGCTGTCTCAGGATTGTTCATTTCTGCCGACATATTAATGGCGGCAGAAACATTGCTTTCCGCAGATTTTTTCTTCAAACCGTCAATAAGGATCATCTCACCGATCCTGTCAAGCTTCTGTGAAATGCAGAAGTAAATTGCCATAACAGCAATATATGCGTCGTTTATGTTATTGGCTGAGATAAAATATTTGTTGGTGTACTCGGAAAAATCGTCATCATCGATCTCGTCAAGTCTTGCAAGAAGCTCAGAAAGGGAATTAAAGCGGCTTCTTGAGTATATTGCTTCACATATCTCCTCGCTGTCATAGTCGCCGGGTCTTAAATATTTCTTTTCGCCAAGGCTGTGCTTTTCAATGTTGCGGATACTCATAATAAATCTCTCCTTTGTAAAAATGATCGGAAGCAGTGAATTGAGGGCTGCTGCCCTTGCTTTAATAACATCATATCATACACAAAATGATCATTTTCTGCAAATTTGAAGAAAAAGGATAATTGACAAAAAAATGTTTATGTGATAAAATATAGTCAAATTATGACGGGGGAGAAATTGTTTATGAGTATGAAGGACAAGCCGGAAAAGCCCGTATCCGAGAAAAGTATAAAAAAGAAGAAGGAACCAAAGCACCCTATTCCTATTACAAGTGATGACATAATCAATTATCTGATCGATAACAGTTCTGAGGGTCATATGGTATCCCGGAATGAAATATATGCCGCAATGTATATGCTTAGTGAGGATGCATCCGAGGTCACATCTTTTTCAGATCAAACCATACTGTCAGCAATAAGCCGTACATTAGATAAGGTGCTTGGAATGAAGCTGTCCTACGGGCTTATGATAAAGCAAAAGGATTTTCCCAATGAAGAAAAGTCAGCGCCGAAGAGTGTTGTGAAGCAGTATTATGCACAGGGACCGTTCACCGAAGCACAGGTACGGATACTTCGTGACGCAGTAATTATATATCCCTATGCCGAGGAGAATGAAACCGGAAAGATAGTAAATGCACTCAATAAGCTCACCCCAATATATAACAGAGAGACCTACGATCTGTCAAAAATAAAAGCCATGAAATATTGCGGGGAGTATTACAAGAATATCGAAGAGATACATAAGGCATTATCCCTGAGAAAATACCGGACTGATTTTGAAACATCTGATAAGGACACTATCAAATGGGAAAAAACTGCGGCTAAGGTTCAGGAAAAAACCGTTACTCAGATAAGGTTCAGATACTGCGAATATGATGAAAACAAAAAGCTGACAGTTAAAAAGCTTAAATATCCTGTTCGAGGGGAGACCGATTCTGAGATCCGCAGAGTAAATCCGGTAAAGCTCATGTGGGCAAACGGATATTATTATCTTGTGGGATATTCAAAAAACAAACAGGGTGAGGATATTTTTATAAATTACCGTGTGGACAGAATGAAGGACGTGGAATGTACCTCCGATCCTGCCGAATTACCCGATCCTCAGAAATTTGACCTTTTTAAATATAAATTTTCAAATCCCGTAATGTATACCGGCAGCAAGCATGGTGTGCGGCTTCTCTGCGAAAAATGGCTGATGAATAATATAATCGATACCTTTGGTTTTGATGTTATCGTTAATCAGACTGAGGATGACAAGCTGCTTGTGGATCTTCTTCAGGTCTCCTATGACGGTGTTATGATGTGGGCATTGGAGTATTGGAGCGGCTGTGAGATAATAGATCCTCCCGAGCTTCGCCGAAAGATGCAGGAGGCAGCAGAATCGCTTGGGGAAATGTATAAAAGAGCGCCGTCAGCTTATGTCAAGCGCAGTCAGGCACGAAATAATGATCATATAAAATCGTCCGAGCAATAAAAATTCCCCCGCAGTTTATTTTCTGCGGGGGAAACTTATTGGGAGCTTTGGAAGAAAAATATTCTATTCTATCAGATTCTTTTTGAATATTTCAAAATTTTTCGTATCATTCGGAGCGCAGTAAACCGCAAAGACAATCTCATCAAAAGAACCCTTGAAATCCTCTAGCAGCTCGGAATATGCCTTTGCAACCACATTGGGATCATTTCTGAAGGCACCGCAGCCAAACGCTCCCAGAACGATGACATCTGCTCCGTTTGCAGCGGCAATTTCAAGAATATGCTTGCCGCGCTTTTTGTGGAGAGAAAGAAGCTCACTGTCCGAAAGCCTGATAGCAGTGCCTTTCCCGGGATTCATCGGGTTATAGGGCTTTTCTCTGAGATTGGGTGCAGCGCAGGTGATAACGTCAGTGCAGAACCATTGGTTTTCGGGCAATACCTCGGGAAAGGACGTATCACTTTTAAATACGGTAATGTCGGGAGTATAAATACAGGCGTCGGTGTATCTGACATCACCCTTGTTTCTGTGAGGTTTATAATATTTACCGAAAAGCTCATCGGTGTTAATGCATGGATAAAGGGTGGAAGTGCGGCAAAGTGCCTCTTCCTGAGCGGAGCTTCCTCTTTTTACTCCGCCTCCGGGATTGGTTGCCGAAGCGAAATTCAGAACGGCGATCTTCTTGCCCCTATGCTTTTGAGAAAGTCTTTTTGCCGCTTCAAAGGTGCGCTCTGAGGTTACATTTATTTCCGTATCCGAACCCTTCGGGCTGAATTTTGGGTGGGCGTCAGGAGCGTAATAAACGGTGCCCTTGCGGGTCGCATTAACAGATTCGGAAAGACGGCTGTTTTTCATGCAAAGCTCCATGGTATCATTAAATATATCAATTCTTTTTTCTCTTGCTTCATCGTAATTCATTGTAAATTCCTCCGTAAAAAAATTATGTGAACGTATAATACTAATAACCAATTAACCTATGTACAAAATACGGCGGCTATAATACGCCCACTCTGCGTCAAACTCCCTTGCCATGCATAAATGCCGCCTGCGGTCGTTTTCCTTGACCCCGACGTATTCTATCCACCGTCTTTATCCATAGAACAATTGGTTATTAGTATAAGATAAATAAAAAAATCAAAAGCAAATTATCAGCCCCGTTCCGAAAAATCGTTACGGGCTGATTTTATGTATCTATCCTTACCATTTCTGCAAGAGCCTTGTTTCTGTAAACAAGATCGTTCCTTGCGGTAAAGCCCTGTTTCTCCCAGAATGTATTTCCAAGCTCATTTCGTCCGAAAACAACAAGAGCGGTTTTGGTTATACCCAGCCTTTTCAGAGCTTCAAGAGCAGCGCTGACAAGAGCAGTTCCCACTCCTTTTTTGCGGTATTCGGGTGATACCGCCGTGTGATAAATAAAACCTCTCCTGCCATCGTTTCCCGCAAGGATAACGCCGATAATAAAGCCGTTTTCAATGGCAGCAAAGCAGGTCTCGGGATTTCTCTCAAGGAACCGTCCGATACCCTCTCTTGAATCGTCAACATCATTGAGACCCATTCCCTTGCAGGAGAGCCACAGAGCGTACATTTCATCATAATCATTCAAAGTCAGTATCCTGATATTCATTTTCTTTTTCCTCCTAATCTGTTGACCGTGATCTGAGAGCATATTCCCGTAAAAAGCCCCGCAATGCAGCCTGCGACCGTAAGTATGGGGAGATATGCAAGCACAGAAAGCGTTCCTGTTACAAATGCCGCGGCAATTATCTGCCCGATATTGTGAAGCACTGCCCCTATAATGCTGCAAAGAAAAATGTGATTATCGTCAATAAAACGTCTGAGAATTATCATTCCCAAAAGGCAGAGAAATCCTCCGCTCAAGCTGAAAATAAGCGCTGATATATTTCCCGAAAAAACTGCCCCGAGAATAATTCTTGCCAGAAGAATAAGCGCAGCATCTCCCGGACTGTACATATAAACCGCATAAACAGTTACAATATTTGCAAGCCCCAGCTTTATTCCGGGGATAGGAACGGGGAGCGGTATCTGCATTTCGACCACAAAAATGATCAGCGAAATGCAGGTGAGAAGCGCCATTCCCGATAGCTTTTTTATATTCATGTTCAGTCCTCCGTCAGCCTGTCCTGCCGTCTGCTGAACCGTTCTCCATTTCGATAACAAGGCGGTTCGGCAGGCATACGATAGGCGCAGAGCTTTTGTCCGCCTCGATAGCCGCAGTCCTTACGCAGATCTTGTCAGGACAATCCGCTTCCGTGACCCGAATGGAGTGATCCTTTATTTCAACGGTGTTCATTCGTCCTTCAAATTCAATATGGAAAACGCAGTCCTCCGCTCGGCTCAGATCAATTGAATAAATTTCCCTACCGCCGCTTCTGATACTCACAATATTGCTTCGGGGAATCCGAAAAACAAGCAGAGAGCCTATGATACCCAAAACGAATATGATCGCAGTAATTATAATAATTATCCTGCTTTTTTTCATACGATCACTTCCGCATTGTTTTTTATTTCTTTTTCGGTAAATTCCGTATCATTAAAAATATTTCCGGTAATTATCACCCTGCCATCCTCGGTGATAAGAAGCATATCAAATCCGCTGTTTTCCTTAATAAATTCCACAGCACTTTCTTCACCCATAACGAAAAGAGCCGTGGAAAGAAGATCGCAGTCCGTTCCGCTGCTGCCGATAACAGTCACCGAGGCAAGCCCGTTGTCAACAGGACGCCCTGTTTTCGGATCAATGATATGGCAGTATTTTCTGCCATCCTCACCCATGAAAAAACGCTGATAATTGCCCGAAGTAACCACAGCCTTATCTCTTACAGAAATGGTGCAGATGACCTCCGAGGGGGACAGGGGATCGGTAACAGCGACCTTCCACGGAGAACCGTCAGGTTTTTCACCCACCGTCTGAATATTTCCGCCCAGATTCATAATTGCCGAGGAAATGCCCGCTTCTTTTAAAATCTCAGCAGCCTTTTCTCCCGCATAGCCCTTTGCCGCAGAGCCGAGATCAAGCTGAAAATTTTCGGGAATTGTAACAGTATTTTCACTTACGGATATATAAGATGAACCGGTAAATTTCAGAAGCTCCTCTGTCCTTTCTGAGGATAAAACGGAGTAATTGCCCGTTGTGAAGCCCCATTCCCGAACAAGCGGATAAACAGTGATATCAACAGCTCCATCAGTTTTTTCGGAAAGAATTTTTGATCGGGAAATAAGCGCGGAAGTCTGATCATCCACTTCTGTGGGAACACCCATAGAGCTGTTTAACCTGCCAATATCACTTGTGCTTAATGTAACGGAAAAAAGCTCCTCAAGCTCAGTGATTTTTTCTTCCGCCATATCAAGAGCAGCTTCCGGGTTATCGCCGTAAGCGGTCAGCTTCATGTAAGTGTCCATGGCGAAAAGCTCCCTTTCATAAGGACTCTCACGCATCTCGCCGCAGCCGCAGAGCAGGCATAATATTATTATTCCAAATAAGGGAAAGATCCTTTTCAAACATTTCATCTCGCTTTTTTGGATCGATAATGTATTGTAAATATGATATACATTATTTTCAGAAATTCCTCAAAGCCCTGACAGAATTTTTGTAGATTATCCTGCCGCCCACGGGCATACGTCCGATGGAGTAAGCAGGATTTTCGATTTTTTTAAGAATGGTCTCCACCGCCAGAGCAGACATCTGCTCGGTGTTAACTTCAATTGTGGTGATTTTGGGGTCTGACATTTCCGAATAAACGGAATTGTCGAAGCCCGTTACAGAGATATCCTGCGGCACACGATAGCCCTCTTTTTTCAGCTGATTTATCAGATGATAAGCAGTGTTGTCGCAGTTGCAGACAAAAGCGGTTGGCATATCCACAGGCAGTGCAATGGGTATCATCATGCCCTCCTCGTCTCTGTCCTCCAGAACGTAATTTGAGCTTACATGGATATTATGCTCCATAAGAGACTTCATATAGCCCAGATATCTGTCCTGAATGGAGCTTGTTGCCTTGACCGAGCCGACAAATGCCAGCTTGCTGTGGCCAATGTTAATCAGGAAATTTGTGATATCATAGGAAGCATAAAAGCTGTCGCTGATAATGCAGTCAATGTCCTTGCGGTCATCGTAGAAATCGAGAAAAACCATAGGGATATTTTCCGAAGAAATAAGCTCAATATAGTCCTTGGAAAGCTGTCCTAAAATTATAGCACCGTCAGCCTTTCCCTGCATTGCCGAGGGAAAAATGAGCTTCTCTTCGCTTTCGGGAGTGATCGTATTGAAAAAAGCCCGCCTGCCTCTGCTCTGAAGCTGAGCGGAAATATGCTTGTAGTATTTGAGATAAAAGGAATCCTCGTCAATAAAGCGTGAGGAGCCGAGAACGCAGATGTTTCCCGTAAGACTGCCCGGCTGCTTTTTTCTTACAGTATATGAATAACCAAGTTCCTTTGCGGTTCGTCTAACCTCTTCTCTCAGCGCTTCGCTGACTCCGCTTTTCCCTCCGAGCGCCTTTGAAACAGCCACCACGCTTATTCCAAGACGATCGGCAATATCCTGCATTTTAACGTTTTTAGTCAAAACGGTCACATCCTTTTCTGCATATCCACAGCTATATTATACAACAGCTTTGCCGGAAAAGTCAACACAGATATAAATAAAAAACGCTCATCTACGCTCCCAGGGAACGGAGCATAGATGAGCCTATGTTCTGTTATGCTGTTATATTAACGAGCAGACTTATCTGCATCCGCCGAAGCAGTTCTTAATTATGTCGATAATGTAGGAAAAATCAAAATTGCACATAATGTAACCTCCTATAATCAATACTATGTGTGTTTCAGCTTATCTGCCGCAGCTTGTGAAGCAGTTTCTGAGAATTTCCATAATGCAGGAAAAGTCAAATCCGCACATCATTTTCACCTTCCTTATTTTATTTCCGCAAGGGATATTTCCCTCTCGGATTAACTTAATTATAGCATTTAAAAAGGGAATTTTCAAGCTGTAAGTGTTGGTAAATAAGCTGCACAAAAATGCATAAAAAGCTGTCATAATCTGCAAATAATAAACTTGAATTTTCTGCCTTACGAGCAAAACATTTCCGATAATAAAACGGAGCTTCGGTAATATAATATTACTGCAAACCCAAAGGAGAAACGACATACGATTCTCCCATAAATCAGAAAATTAAAGGAGTTATTTACTATGAAAAGCGATAAGCTCACTGCCCAGGGCAGAGAAACAATGGAAAGATTCAAGATGGAAGCAGCTAACGAGGTCGGCGTAAACCTCAAGAACGGTTACAACGGCGACATCACTGCAAGAGAAGCAGGCTCTGTAGGCG
>JAGBFZ010000375.1 GCA_018110855.1 Oscillospiraceae bacterium | reverse complement strand
ATGACAAGGCTTCCTCTCGGAAATATTATCACAGAGGGGCTTTATCCTTCATTTACCTATTCATCGGCGCAGGCAACTTCCGCTTCATATTCGGATATAGAGCTGCTTATCGGTAATTTCACAGGTCCCATGGGCTGCACCTTTACGGTGCTTATGGCGGTATGCGCTCTGTATCTCATATCACAAAAGGCTGTGTCGGGAACGGTTTTCTTCACTCAGCTGGCTCTCGTCCTTGCATGGAGCATGGCGGAGGGCGGTGTTTACAGAGTAAGGACTGCTCTTGCGGGAGGTATGCTCCTTTTTGGCTCGGCTATTCTCTCCTCGGATATAAATATCGTTCCCAAAACGTTTCCCGAAAGGATCTTTTTCGGGGTGATATCCGCAGGTCTGCTTATTGCAGTCGGAGAGATCTCCCGCCTTGAAAATCCTGTGGTATATGCGGCTGTGCTTGCCGCACCCTTTGCAAGGCTCACAGGCAGATTCGGAGAGCTTTCACGCCGCAGAAAAAGGGCGAAAAGCATTTTCGGAAAATACGAAGAGGATATCAATGAGACTATTGCTATGACGGGAGGCGGCGAAAATGGAAAAGACTAAGAAAAAATGGTCGTTTTCTGAGGGAATATTTTCTCACAATCCCGTTTTCGCAGCAGGAATGTCTTTAGCTCCCGCAGTTATTGCCGCAAACACCTTTAAGGGTGCTGCCGCTTATGCGGCGGTGTTTTCATCGGTTACACTCATGTCACTGATGATATGCTCATTTCTCCCGAAAAAGCTGCCCTATGCCCTTCGTATAATATTATATACCTTTATTGCGGCGGCGGTGTATATTCCCTTTTATATTTTTTTCGATGAAAGGCTTGAGTATGATCTGTCAAAGCTTGGAGTATTTCTCCCCATGATAGTTTCGGGCGAGTTTATTACCCGAGGGGCGGAGCTGAGATTCTTCCGAATGGAAAAGGGCAGAATGGTGCTTGATGTTATTTCCCACATTATCGGCTTTTCGCTGGCTATAATATTTTTAGGATTTGTGAGAGAGCTTTTCTCCACCGGCGGCATTGACGGCACTCTTTACGGAATAAGCTTTACTGTTCCTCTCCTGAACGCTCCCTGCGGCGGTTTTATTCTGATAGGGCTTATGGGCGCGTTTATCAGACTCTTTAAAAAGGAGGGCGAGGGCTGATGAACGATACAGGCTTTGCTTTTGACCTTATCCTGTCTGTCCTCACCTCGGTAATTGCGGAAAATTTTGTGTTTGCAAGAGCCTTCGGTATAACTCCCATGATCGCTGCGGCGAAGAACAACAGGACACTTCCCGGAGTTTGTATCGGAGTATCATATTTCACGCTGGCGGCTTCTGCGGCAATGTATTTCGTCTCGCAGCTTTCTGCGGACGGTGTGGGTGACAGACATTTTCTTGTGGCGCTTTATGCATTCATTGTGGGCGGGATATATCTTATGACCCTGCTGTGCATTTTTCTGTTTGCAAGGACAAAATTTTCAAAAATAAAAAAATATGTGCATATCTCTGCGTTTAACAGCGCTGTGATGGGTACAATATTTCTGAGTGCATCGGGCTGCACCGCTCTCGGTGAATATCTTATTTTCGGACTGACGGCGGGAGCGGGCTTTACGGCGGCTTCATATATGCTGTCGGGTGTGTATCCGAGGCTTTATTCCGAGGACGTTCCGAGGGCGTTCAGAGGTTTTCCTGCGGTAATGATTTTTTCGGGAATAATGGCGATGGCTGTGTACGGTATCTTAGGACACGCTCCGTCTTTTATATAGAGAAAGGACAACAAAAAAATGAAACGAAGAAAGAAAATTTTCAAGCCTAAAAGGCATTACAAAATAAAAAGAAGAAACGAGAATACCGTTAAGATAATTGCGGGAGCGGCAGCTGTTGCTGCGCTTATCTTTGTAGGCTACAGCGTGGCCGGACCTATCGGAAGATATATTACTTCCCGTCCCGACAGGACTGAGTCTCAGCCATGGTCTCCCTCCGATACGGACATTGTATCCGAAAGCCTTCCCGCAGTAACGGGAGATGTTCAGAGCGGCGGGGATAATCTCGATCAGCCTGCGGTTTCGGGTATTTCCGAGGCTCCCGAAGTGACCCTGCCTGCCGATACAATAGCGCCCGCTGAAACGGTTTCCGAGACTGCTGCTCCGAATCCTATTGTTAAAGAGGGCGGTGCAGCGTATTATCTCGATCCCGACAGCATGGCGGACGCAGACAGCCTTAATGCCGCTCTTGATGAGCTTGCGGCAGACGGATGCAGCGCAGTCATATTCCCCGTTAAGACCGAGGGCGGAATTTTTCACTATGCAACAAAGCTTGATTTCGCTCATACTGCCATTGACGGCAGGGACCCTATGGAATCCGAGCTTTCAGCCGCAGATATCGTTTACGCTGCCGAGAGCAGGGGACTTCGCCCCGTTGCGCTTGTTTCCGTGCTTTATGACAACAACCGCTACGGCGATTACCGTGACGGTTCATATAGGAGCGAGGACGGTGACACATGGCTTGACACTTCTCCCGAAAAGGGCGGCAAGCCATGGCTTTCTCCCTTTGACGAAACGGCTCAGGAATATCTCTGCGACATAATCACCGAGCTGGGAACGGCGGGCTTTGATGAAATTATCTGCGATGATTTCATATTCCCCGAGTTCAGGTCGTCGGACATTGATATGTTAGGCGAGGAGGTTTCTCCGTACAGCGACAGATATCACGCTCTCACAAGCCTTGCGGTGATGATGACCAATGCAGGAAATGATGCGGGTACCGAGGTCATGCTTCGAATTACTGCAAATTCGGTTATCCGCGGATACAGCGAGCTTTTCTATCCCGAGGAGCTTACGGGCTGTCGGATTATGATAGATTACTCCGAAAACAACATCAGCCGCACCATGGTGGCGGGCAATGAGGAAATTATCCTTGACGACATGGAGATGTATGAAAAGATAACTGCGGTTTTCGGAGAGGTCTCCGACCGCTGCGGCGAGCTGCCCTCATATCCCATGCTTGACAGGGAATCCATGTCGGCGGACGAGTTTGACAGGGCTGTTAAGGCTCTCACTGCCATGGACTATGATAAGTATTATGTTTACTAAGCGAAAGGCATTACATAAATGGAGATAAATTACACTCAAGCGGTAAGGAATATTTTTGCAAAAAGAGAAGCGCCGCCTCTCTGCTGCGTTCACAGCTACGGCTGTCAGCAGAATGTGAGCGACGGGGAGAAGCTGTTGGGACAGCTCACCCTTATGGGCTGCGGCGTTACCGAGGATATGAACTCTGCGGATATTATCATTCTCAACACCTGTGCTGTCCGTGAAAATGCCGAGCTGAAGGTCTACGGAAATATTGGCGAGCTGAAGCGTCTCAAGGAGCAGAAGCCCGATATGATAATTGCTGTGGGCGGCTGCATGGGACAGGAGCCGAAAACGGCTGAGAAGATAAAAAAATCCTACCGCCATGTGGATATCGTTTTCGGCACGTTTGCCGCAAAGGAACTGCCGAGGCTGATTTTCGAGGCTCTCACCAAAAAGGGCTTCATTGTTGACACAGCTGAGAGGAACACCGAATGCTTCGAGGATATTCCTGCGGTGAGAAGCGAGAAATACAAGGCGGGCGTTTCCATTATGTACGGCTGCAATAATTTCTGCTCGTACTGCATTGTGCCCTATGTAAGGGGCAGAGAGCGGAGCAGAAGTCCCGAAAAGATCATTGAGGAGATAAAGCGGATTACGGCGGACGGCTGCAAAGAGATCATGCTTCTGGGGCAGAATGTCAATTCCTACGGCAGGGGACTTGAGGAAAAAATTGATTTTCCCGAGCTTCTCAGGCGCATTGATAATATCGACGGGGATTTCAGGGTGAGGTTCATGTCCCCCCACCCAAAGGACGCAACCAAGGAATTTTTTGATGTTATTGCGGAAAGTAAAAAGATCTGCCGCAGCGTTCATCTGCCGCTCCAATCGGGCAGCGACCGCATTTTAAAGGAAATGAACAGGCGGTACACAGCTGAACGGTACATGGATATGGTGGAGTATGCAAGAAAGGTCATGCCGGGGCTTTCCATATCAACGGATATTATCGTGGGCTTTCCAAACGAGACCTATGAGGATTTTTGCAAAACTCTTGATATTGTGAAGGCTGTGAAGTATGACAACATTTTCTCGTTCATTTACTCAAAGCGGACGGGCACTAAGGCGGCGGAAATTATTGACTATACCTCCGAGGAGGACAAGGGAAGATGGTTCCGTGAGCTGCTTGCAGTTCAGCGTGAGATATCCGAGGAGCATTACAAACGTTTTCTCGGAGCGGAATTTGATGTTCTTTTTGACGGGGTTTACAAGGAGGAATTTATCAGCGGCAAGAGCGGCGAATTTATCATCACTCTTGTGAAGGGTTCTCCCGAGCTTATCGGAACAATGAGAAAAGTAAGGGTCACTAAGACCCATAACTGGGCGGTCGAGGGCGAGATAATATATTAAAACAATTCCGAGGCTGTTTCATTATTCTTTATTATTTATTCTTTAATCTTTATTCTTTAAAATTGTCCAATGCGGTAATTTTAAAGAATAAAGAAAAAAGAATAAAGAGTAAATTATAAAGATATTTCCGATAAGGTTATAATTTGATTCGGATAACGCCACAGCGCCATTGACATTAAATGTCATTAGTGCTGTGGCGTAAATGTTTTTATTAATTTTTCATGAACACTGTAACGAACATCATCTTTCTGCGTTTAATCTATGAAAAGGAAAGGAGAGAGGAAAACCGATGAGGCAGGAGGATATCTACAAGGAACACGCCGACAGGGTGTACAAATATCTGATGAGCCTCAGCGGAGGGAACGCTGTCCTTTCCGAGGAGCTTACTCAAGAAACATTCTTTCGTGCCATAACCCATGCGGAAAGCTTTGACGGCAAGGTAAAAATGACCACATGGCTCTGCGCCATTGCGAAAAATCTCTATATTTCCCATCTGCGGAAGGAAAAGCGGCGTGCGGACAGCGAACCCGATGATATTCCCGCAGAGACGTACATTTCGGGAAGAATGGAGCAGACGGAGATTTACAAGGCTGTTCACAGGCTCCCCGAGCCGTACCGTGAGATAGTTTTGCTCAAAATCCACACCGACATGAGCTTCGGGGAGATAGGCGAGATATTCGGACGCTCCGAATCATGGGCGAGAGTGACATTTTTCCGAGGAAAAGAACGTCTGAGAGAAATTCTGAAAGGAGAGGATATTTTATGAAACCCGACTGCGACATCATCAGAGATCTGCTGCCCTTATATGCGGACAAGGTTTGCTCGGAAAGCAGCAGGCGGCTTGTGGAGGAGCACTGTGCAGAGTGTGAAAAATGCGGTGAGCAGCTTTCAGCCATGTCCGCAGAGCTTCCATGTGAGGAAAAGGCGGGAGGGGCGAAAAATCCTCTTAAAAAAACCAAAAGGCATTATTTGAAGCTGGCTCTTTTTACGGCGATTGTGGCTGTTCCAATAGCTGCGGTCATCTGTGTTCTCGGGTCAATAACAGTTAATGAGTATTATAACTGCGGGCAGATAAGCTGGTCGTCCATTGCCGCAGAGCATGAGATGAAAAGCTTCGGACATATGCTTAAAAACGGAAATTACCGTGAGGCACTTTCAACGGTGGGTTTCAAGGGACTTGACGGAGTTAACAGAAAAAATGAGGGAGAGCTGCTTGACGTTTACGCTAAAATATTCGGTGATTTCTTTTCCGAGTATCCCATTTCGGATATTGACTGCGATGCACATTATTACTGCGCAAAAATGAGGGGAGAGCTTGATCTTTATCTTGATGAGAAATATACTTCAAATATCCCTTTGAAGGTGTACATTTCCTTTGAGCGGGACGAGGCGGGAGACTGCTTTATCACTCAGGCAATGGTGAACTGCTATGATACTGCCGATAAATACGAGGGCATGGATTTTTTATGTAGGGAAATTTTTTATAATTTTTTCGTTCCCCAATATCCTGCAAATGAAGCGCTTGTGAGGACAGAAGCAGCGCTCAGAGGAGATGGCTTCTGTGCCAACGATGCCGAGCCGCAGATATATACAACAGAGTTTATAAAAAATCATAATGATATTTATGGTATATATGACAAATATATTGCCATCGGCGGTTAGGAAGAAACAAATTCGGAGGAATGTCAGGCTGAGCTTGCTCTCGTCATTGAAGCTCGTGATGAATATCTTGAGAATTACAAAGCAGAAGTCAAGCGGCTTTTTACCGATGATTACACACTTATTTCCGTTGAGGGAGAGGAGCCTTTCTACTGCGATGAGGTCTATCTTGAGAATTCGATCTATGCGGAGGGCAAGGGCTGCTTCAAGCAGAGATTTACGCTTAACATGGAGACTCATGACGGGGAGAGCTTTTTTGTAAAATTTTCCTCAAGGGTACGGTTTTTTGCAGATGTTCCGCAGGATATCGAGTTTTCGGACAATGCTCCCGAGGAATTTATAGAGAGCTTTTCGGAGCTTTTTCAATAAATTTTTGATTTTTTTGACAATACTGTTAAAAGCGGCGTTTTTCTTCGGGAAAGCGCCGCTTTTTTATGCAAAAAACGGCAGAAAATTCATTTCGATGATATTTGACAAAATGAACGTTTTGTGGTATAATTAACTATTAACTGTCAAAGGATAGTAATATTAAAACTTATATAGAAAGGTTGTTTTGAAAATGAACGTTATCGAAGCGGCAAGAGCTCTCGGAAAGGCTTTGCAGGAGGATCCCAGATATGCGGCTTATGCTGCTGCCAAGCTTGCAAACGACAAGGACGAGGAGCTTCAGAAGAACATCACAGATTTTAACGTGAAGAAGATGGAGCTTAACACCGAAATGGCTAAGGAGGACAAGAACACTGACACCATCACTGCTCTCAACAACGATCTCAACAGGCTTTATGCCGCTGTTGTGACCAATCCCAAGATGATGGCTTTCGAGGCTGCAAAGGCTGATATGGACGGTATTCTTGACAGCATAAACTATATTGTTACCTGCGCTGCTAACGGTGAGGATCCCATGACCTGCCCCGAGTCCAATCCCGTTTCCTGCACGGGAAGCTGCGCTTCCTGCGGAGGCTGCCACTGATAGAGGCAAGAGTTTAAGAGGCAAGATGCAAGATTTCTCCCCGTCTTTGACGGGGAGAAAAAACAGAAAAGAGGAATGGTCGGAAAATGAACGTTGACCGCAGCACGCTTTCTCCCATGATGCAGCAGTATTTTGACGTTAAGGACAGATATCCCGGGCATATTGTGTTCTTTCGTCTGGGGGATTTTTATGAAATGTTTTTCGATGACGCGGTGGTGGTCTCAAAGGCTCTTGAGCTTACTCTCACGGGCAGAGACTGCGGACAGGAGGAGCGTGCCCCCATCTGCGGCATACCCTACCACAGCGCCGAGATCTACATAAAAAAGCTTATTGACTTAGGCTTCAGGGTGGCTATCTGCGAGCAGATGGAGGACCCGAAGCTGGTGAAGGGGCTTGTGAAGCGGGACGTT
>JAGBFZ010000374.1 GCA_018110855.1 Oscillospiraceae bacterium | reverse complement strand
GTTCCGTGCACTCCCGGCGCAGACTCAGCTTTCGTCCCTGTGCGCAGGTATAACTGTCGTCTTCGGCGTCATAAGACATGTTCTCCATTCTCCCGATCTGCTTTTTGAAGCTGCTGCTCTTCTTTTGTTCATAGTTGGCAGGCTTTATGAAGCTTAACTGTCCGTTGGTCTCAAGATACAGATAGTTGTTAAAGCACTCGTATCCAGCATCGGCAGTCGCAGACTTGTACTTCTTCCCGTGCTTTTGCTGCATCGTTTTCAAAATTTCCATTAGCATCTTTTATCGGAGCTACATCACAAGAGTTTACTAATGAAATCAGGACGCTGTTTTGCTGCAAATTTTTCACAACTGACAACTCAACCATTTTCCCTTTTGACATCTCTGCGGCCTCAATGGCGTTTGACAGCAAATTGCCAAACAAAGCAGTAATACTCGTAGCGTCCATAAAAGATATGCTGTCTGCCCGAACATCGCATGTAAAGTTGATGCTATTTGCCGAACAATAGTCTGAATTCCGAAGTAAAACCAGGTTCAAAATAGGATCATCACACAGCCGAGCCTTACGCTTAAATTCCGGCAAGTCTTCAAGTTCAGAAATGTATTCCCGGATCTTTTGGCTTTCTCCCTCCTCTGCCATCAGGTCTATTACGCTAAAATGTCTTTTTATATCGTGGATTAAAATCCTCTGCCCATCGTACTGCTGCTGCAACATTTCATAATATTCTGTATCTGCCCGATCCCTTATCTGGCTCATTTGAAATGCTGCATGTTCTTCGTCTAACTTCTGAATTCGGTTGTAGATGAAAAGCACAACAATGTTTACCAGTAGCAGAGCAAGTGCACTAATGGAGACCAGTATTTCTGTTAAATTGGTAAATTGACTGGCCATCCCAATATAAACAAAAGTTGCAATTATGACCACGGACACAAAAGGCATAATGCATAAGAGCATTATCTGATTTGGTTCCTCAGTAAATCCTTTGTGCGGCTTAAACAATCTTGCTGCTATCACAGTAATAAAGAAATAGAGCAGCTTGCTGGAAACGGCCAAAGAAATGAAAGCCGAAAAACTATAAGTATATGCTGTATAATCGTCTGTCACATATGTAATAAAAAGATTTACCAATATTTCAGTAATACCAACCATGAGCGTCAGAAACGCAGAATGAAGCACGGAAGATTTGATTCCACATGAGAAATTTAAAAAAAGCTCTAAAGTATTAACGGCGAAAAATAGTACAATGTTTATTAAAACTGCGTCAAACTGTGAGGCAAGAAAAAGAAACGTATACCCGAGAGCAAAGCTGATAAGTGTATAAAGACGGCTTCTTGTTTGTGTATAGATATAACTAAAATACAGCCAAGCCGTTATTGCTTCTCCGAGAAAAATTGCAGCTTATTGGGGAGCATTATACAGATACTTCTGTGCCGTCGTACAGCTTGAATGTAAGTAGGCCGTCGGGGTGGACTAAAACGCTATCGATCACTTCTAGCCATAGCCGCTCATCAAAATACTCCAGCGGCTGATCCAATTCCCGCAGGCGGAACATCATATTCCCGATCGCGTCCGCCTTGACTCGGCGCTCCGCTCGTTTCCGTTTCAAAGTGTTAATCCGATCCTGGGCTTTATCGTAGCGCTCTATTAGGCTGTTGTACCGAGCATTGTATTCGTCTTGGTCAATAGCTGTGGAGCTGTTATCGTCCACGCATCGGCGGATCAGCTCTTCCACAATGTCCAACTCCTGCTGCAGCCCTTTGATTTCTCGGTCTATGTCGCTGCAGTCAGTAAGCACCGTTTGCATGCTCCGGCAGTCTGCAATCAGGGCCTCTCTGTCAGCAAGCAACTGATTAAAGGCTTCCAGGAACTTCGCTTTGATCGTCGCATCTGTAAGGTGGGGCGTGGTGCATTTATGCTCACCTTTGAATTTGTTATTGCATTGCCAGACCGTGTGACGATACTTAGTGGTGCTATTCCATACTTTTGGGCCGAGGTAATGGCCACAATCCGCGCAGATCAGGCGGCTAGAAAAGATGCTCTTACCGCTGTAAGTGCGACCGAGGATTTTTCGGCGGGCCATTTCTTCTTGCACCCGATCGAAGAGCTGCGGGGCGATGATCGCCTCGTGGCTGCTTTCCACGTAATACTGCGGAACCTCGCCTTCATTTATCTTCGTTTTCTTCTGCAGAAAATCCACAGTGAAAGTCTTTTGAAGCCGCGCATCGCCCTTGTACTTTTCGTTTGTCAGGATACTTTCCACGGTGGCATCACGCCATACTTTTTTGCCTCCTGGAGTGGGTACGCCTTCTGCCGTGAGTTGCTTTGCAATGGCTTTCACCGTCTTGCCGCTCATGAAAAGGTTGTAAATATACTGCACCGTTTTCGCCTGTTCCGGGACCACCTTGGGGAGCCCGTCAGGGCCTTTTTCATAGCCCAAGAATTGCTTATAGGACATGGACACTTTCCCATCAGCAAAGCGCTTCCGCTGGCCCCAGGTTACATTCTCCGAAATGCTGCGGCTCTCTTCCTGGGCAAGGGAGGACATGATGGTAAGAAGCAGCTCGCCCTTGCTATCGAAGGTCCAGATGTTCTCTTTTTCAAAATAAACCTCGCAGCCAGCGTCCTTGAGCTTTCGGATGGTTGTCAGGCCATCCACCGTGTTCCGGGCAAAACGGCTCACACTTTTCGTCACAATCAGGTCGATCTTTCCGGCGAGGGCAGCTTCGATCATCTCATTAAAGCCCTCGCGCTTTTTCGTGCTTAGGCCGGATATGCCCTCGTCAGAGTAAACTTTTACAAATTCCCAATCGTCATGAGACTTAATGTAC
>JAGBFZ010000001.1 GCA_018110855.1 Oscillospiraceae bacterium | reverse complement strand
GAGGTCAATGGTGATCTTATCAAGGGCTGCTTTACTTGCGGAATAGCCTGCCTGTTCGGGTTCAAGCCTTATACCGCTTGTGGTGTTTACGATCCTTCCAAATCCTCTTTCTATCATTTTCGGCATAAAATGATAGCAGATCATAGCAGGAGCAATGGTGTTTATTTTGAAGCTTTCAGTGTAATCCGAAACGGGAGTTTTGAAATAATCCGTGCGATAGGCGATCTGCATACCTGCATTATTTAGCACTATATCGACCTGTGTTCCCTTTGCATCGATTTCATCAAGCATACGCTGCACAGCATCAAGATCGGATAATTCTGCTGCCGCGGAATATGCCTCAACGCCCATTGCCGTTACTTCCGACAGCACCTTTTCACAATGCTCTGCAGTTC
Source organism: Oscillospiraceae bacterium (assembly GCA_018110855.1). GTDB lineage: Bacteria > Bacillota > Clostridia > Oscillospirales > Ruminococcaceae > Huintestinicola. The sequence continues at coordinate 1,997 of JAGBFZ010000001.1, read as the reverse complement.
TTCCGTGGAGAATAAGATTGCAGCCCCTTTCTGCCATAAGCTTTGCTGTAAGATAGCCTATACCTCTTGCGGCACCTGTGATAAGTGCCCATTTGCCTTTAACATTTACCATGCTTTTACCTCCCTATTTTATAGGTCATTTAAAATTGAGAATTACAGTTTTCATCGGGATAGGAAAGCCCTATTATCTTTTTGATCCTGTCGATCATAACCATCACTTCTCTTGTGCCCGAATGGGGTACAAGGGGACTTTCGGTAAGTCCTGAGCGCAGGCAGCGGTTTACTTCAATTATTTCATACTCATATCCAGTTCGGGGGTGAGGGAAATTCTTTGTTTCAATCAGACGATTATTCTTGTCATACAGGCTAACCTTTTCCGAACAGTGGAACCATGAATCAAAAACAATAACGCCTTCTTCGCCAACGACAGAGGCGGCATTTTCAGACTTGCAGTCAAATCCGAAGGTCATTGATGCAATGGCATCGTGGTATTTGAGAATTATAGCATCATCATAGTCAATATCATTTTTCATATGTGCGTATGCTGTTATTGATTCGGGGCTGCTGCCGAGAAATGCTTGTGTAAATGTAAGAGGATATACTCCCAGATCAAGCAAAGCACCGCCGCCGAGATCGGAGCGAAAAAGTCTGTTATCGGGATCGCCTTCGCACATATTCACAAAATCGGACTTTATCATTTTTATCCTGCCGATCCTTCCCTCCTCAAACCATTTTTTTGCCTGCAGGAAATGAGGAAGAGTTTTTGTCCACATTGCTTCCATAAAGAAAAGCTTTTTTTCGTCAGCAAGCTTTAGGATATCATCAAGCTGCTCAGTGCACAAGGTCACTGTTTTTTCACACAGAACATTTTTCCCTGCCATAAGACATTTTATTGCGTCTTCATAATGGCAGGACATAGGACTGCCGATATAAACCACCTGAACATTTTTATCCGCAAGCATTTCTTCGGTGCTTCCATAGTGCTTTTCAAAGCCGTACTGCGCAGCAAATGCTTCTGCTTTTTCCTCACTTCTTGATGAAACAGCATAAAGCTCCGAATCCGCTGTTGCCTGGAGTGCCTGTGCAAATTTATGAGCGATTTTTCCTGTGGACAATACGCCCCATCTGATTTTTTCCATATCACACCTCTTTTTCAGACCGAAGCCTTTGCGGCTATTTTGTATATCTCCGAAATATCATCGGAAGAAAGACTTACAAATCCTCCTGTTCTGCCGTTTCCAAGTCCCTGATTTTCCACAAGTGCGGGAATATCCTCTTCTCTTGCCCCAAGCTCCGAAAGATTTATTGGCAGACCGATATTATGCAGGAATCGTCTGAATGAATTTATTCCGTTTCTTGCTGTGATCTCAGGCTTTTCATAATTCATTTCGCAGCCGAATACACGGACAGCCATCTGTGCAAATCTCATTATATTATGCTGCATTACAAATTCCATCCACGCAGGCATAATAACTGCAAGTCCCGCACCGTGAGCAACATCATACATTCCTGAAAGCTCGTGCTCAATGGCATGGCTGTTCCAGTCCTGACTTCTTCCGACACCCACAATGTCATTGTGAGCAACCGTTCCTGCCCACATAATATTTGCTCTTGCATCATAGTTTTGGGGCTCGGAAATTGCTCTGGGAGTTTCGTTTATCATTGTTATGAGAACTGCCTCGCAAAGTCTGTCGGTTATTTCGACCTCTTCGGTATTTGTGAAATATCTTTCAAAAACGTGTGCCATTATATCAGCAGCACCGCAGGCGGTCTGAAATGCGGGAAGAGTGCAGGTGAGCATAGGATCGAGAATGGAAAATTTCGGGCGCATAAGATCTGAACCTGCGTCACGCTTGAGCTTTGTGCTTTCCTGCGTAATCACCGAAGCACCCGAACCCTCACTGCCCGCCGCCGCAATCGTAAGCACTGTACCCACGGGAAGAGCAGCTCTGATATCAGCCTTTCTTGTATAGAAATCCCAGAAATCGCCGTCATAG
>JAGBFZ010000373.1 GCA_018110855.1 Oscillospiraceae bacterium | reverse complement strand
GTAAGGGTCGTAGCTTTCCATAGCGGAAACATTCGCCGAAAGCGTTCCTGCGAGCATGAGACCCGCACCTGCTGCGGCGATCAGCTTTTTCAAGCCTTTCATATCATCACCCTTTTCTTTAAGTTTTCGCAGCATGATATCAGTCCTTCATACCTGCGTGAGCCATTGTTTCCATAACGTTTCTCTGTGCCAGAACGAATACCAGCAGAGGAGGTATCATCAGTACAACTGCCGATGCGGCTATTGCACCCTGACGTGCGATACCTGCTGCGGCGATCTGCTGTACTACTACAGGGATCGTCTTGAGAGCCTCGTCATATACAAGGCCGCCTCCAGCCTGATTCCATGAGGTCTGGAATTCAAAGATGATGATAGTCATAAGAGCAGGCTTACAGTTGGGCATTACTATGCCCCAGCATATGCGCATGAGTCCTGCGCCGTCTATCTTGCCGGCTTCGATCATTGCGTCGGGAATGGTGGACATACTCTGACGCATGAGGTAAAGTCCCATTGACGTTGCGATGATGGGCAGGATAAGTGCGGAATAGGTGTTAATCATGCCCAGAGTCGCCATTACCATGTACTGCATAATGTAAAGTACGGTGGAGTTGAAAAGGAGGGCAACGACTACGATCTCATTCAGAAGTGCATTTCCGGGGAATCTGCACTTGGAAAGCACAAACGCTGCGGTGGACGCAAACAGAACGTGGAACACAGTTGCTACAACTGTTACCATGATACTGTTAAACACGTTTCTTGAGAAAGGCACCCATGAGTTGTTTGCGATCTTGAACAGATCCTGGAAGTTATTGAGCGTGGGATCCATTGCGTAGAGCTTAGGAGGCATGAGGAATACCTCCTGCACGGGCTTGATGGAGTTTACTACTGCAAGATAGATGGGGAATATCATGAAAAGTCCCATAAATGTGAGCAGCAGGAATATTCCGATATCGTTTTTCCACGATTTGCCTACCCGTTTATTTGAGCCCTTGGATTTGAGCATTTTCTTATGCTCCTTCTCACGGCGCTTTCTGAGCGCTTCGAGAGCGGCGGCATTTTCCTCCGCCTGCAAAGCGGCAAGCTCTGAGGGCTTGAGATTCTTTTTGTTTTTCTTTAACATTTGCTCACCCCTTTACTCAGTCAACATATTTGCCGAGGAGCTTGCCCACAAGCTTATTGCACACAAGCATTACGACAAATAATACAAAGCATACGGCGGAGGAATATCCCATTTCGTATCTTACCCAGCCGTAGTCGAAGGCGTGAGTCATAATAGTATGTACCTTATAATCGGTGGAGGGGAAGCCTGCCAGCATACGTCCCACGATATCAACGGTAAATGCGGAAACGATCTGCATTACTGCTGCGAACATGAGTGAGGGTCCCATTGCGGGGATCGTGATGTAGATAAGCTCCTGCCAGCGGCTCTTGATTCCCTCGATAGCTCCTGCCTCGTACATGGACTTGTCGATTCCCTGGAAGCCCGCACGCATTGCAAGGAAGCCTGCACCCATGGATACCCACAGCTGAACTACGATTACGCAGGGAAGAACATAGTTGCCGTCGGTAAGCCACTGAATTGCGCTGGAGGTGATTCCAAGCTCCATAAGGAAGGCATTGAGATATCCGTACTGGTCGCCCGAGAAAATAAGCTGCCATACAAAGTAGATATTACCTGCCATGGAGGGAGCGTAGAATATCAGAGTGAACAGAGTCTTGAGCGTGGGATGAAGCTCATTGATGAGCCATGCGAGCAGGAAGCTCATTGCATAGCTGAGAGGTCCTGTGAATATTGCGAAGATCAGTGTAGTTCTGATGGACTGAATGAATACATCGTCCTCAAGGAACATGGTGTAGAAATTCTGGAAACCTACCCACTTGGGGAGACTTGCCATGTTGAAGTCGGTAAAGCCCATAGGCAGCGACATTATAACAGGGACTATGGTAAATACAAGGAAAAGCAGCATAAAGGGCGCAAGCATAAGGTAGCACATATAGTTGCGCTTCATCTCATGAAGGGTATAATCCCGTCTTTCCTTTCTCGACATTTTTCTCTCCGAAGGGAGCAGAATTTCTTTTTTTACGGTATTGTCAGCCAAAGTAATTGCCCTCCTTCTTTTTAATCGTCAAGACCTAAGTTCTTGCGCTTACGAGTTATCTCGGCGTTGATGTCCTTGTTGTACCAGCGCAGTGTCTCGCGGGCGTTGTCATAGTCATTTACAACGGCACGGAATGCGTTCATAATACTTCTTGTTACAACATAGGACGAGGGAATGATGGGTATCTCGTCCAGCTCGGCAAGCTGAGCATTGATCTTTGAAAGGTCAGACTTGGACCAGTTGAGCTTCTGGAGTGCCTCAACGTTTGCGGACTCAAATCTTCCGAGAGGTCCCATTACGCCTTCAACATTCTGACCGTACTCAACCATTGTTCCGGTGGAGGTGAACCAGTCAATGTATTTCCATGCGCCTTCAACATTCTTGCAGTCCTTCAGGACAATAAAGCCTGAACCTGAGGAGTTTGCAGCGTGGGAAACGGTGCCGTCCTCACGTCTTGTTCCGGGAACGGGGCAGAAATCCCATGCGCCCTTGATCTCGGGTGCGGCAACATTAAGCTGATTGTAGAAACCGCAGTAGTTCTGGATAACAATAGGGGCTTCACCTGTTCTGAAACGTGTGAATGCATCATATGCCTGATCGAAATTATACGTTGTATAGAACCTTGTCCACATATCGAATGCATCAACTGCTGCAACGGTATCGAAATTGGTCATTGTCTGGTCGGAAGTGTAATAGTTAAGACCCGACTGGAGCATGAGCATCGCAAAGGTATGTCCGACTTCGGTGGAAGGAGCAACGGCAGTACCGTTTACGTTTCCGGGAAGGATAAGACCGGGCTGCATATACTTACGCTGGAGAGCGGGAAGCATATCTATAAGATCGTCCCATGTCTCGGGAGGATTCTCAATGCCAAGCTCGGCAAGGGTGTCCTTTCTGTAGAACATCATGGGGAAGGTTCGCTGAATGGGAATGCCGTATGTTTTGCCGTCGTACTGATAATGAACGAGGGCTTTATCCTGGAAACGCTTTGCAACATCATCAAAGCCTTCCATATCATCAAGGGGAACAAGGAGTCCTCTGATAGCAAGGTTTACGGGAAATTCTCCGCCGACGAACATTGCAACGTCAGGTCCCTTGCCTGCAAGTACCGCCTCCATGATGGTACCCTGAACAAGGTTGATGGAAACGTCAACGCCTGTTTCGGGAGTAAATTCAGACTCGGTAAGCTGCTTTACAACAGTAGTCTGATCACGTCCGAGGCCGCACCATACAACAATGGATTCGGCGGTGGAATCGGAAAGTACGGTATAATCCTCGAAGAAGGAGCCGATAAAGCCCTTTATGCCGAAGCCCAGAGCCTTGAAGAAATTCTCTTTAACACGGGTGAATTTATTTTCCTTTCCGTCAGAGCCATACTTAGGGATAAGCTCAATGAAGTCGATCTCAAGGGGCTGATCTCTGTACTCTCTCATCCATGAGGAAACGGAAGCGATATTATCCTTGATAGAGGAATTGGAAATATAAGTAGGTATCTTATTGGGTTTTTCAACGCAGCGGTCGAAAACATCTGCAAGTCTTGCAAGAGCGGTCGCCTCAGAGCCTTTCTGCTGAGAAAGGGTCTCGATGGTCTCCTGCTCTATCTTGAGACGCTCCGAAAGCTCAACGCAAACACCGATAAGCTCGGGTATTTCCTTATGTACATAATAATCAGTATACTTATCGGGGTTCGGGCCCGTGATCATAAGTATCTTGAGATAATACTGATTTGCGGTATAGACAATATCGTCAAGACGGCGCATGGAATCGCCGATCTCGCCGGGAATCGCCTCAAGTGTGATGGTATGCTTGCCCGCAGTGAGGTAAACATAAGCATCCTCGCCGCTGCTGTCGGTGGGTGATACCATCAGCCAGTTTGTATCATAAGGGAACTTGACCTGCTCGAAGGGCTCGGAGGGGACCTCGCCGTCAATGTAAATGCGGCGGTTGGAGTAAAGACCTCTCATAACGTCCTGTCTGCCCTTGATGCCGATCTTATAATAACCGTCAACAGCCACGTCCATTTCCCATGTGACCTTCTGACCCGAAGTGTCCCATGTTCCGTCGCCTACAGTGTTGTAACGCTCCTTGACGGGATGGGACTGATTTCCCGTATGGTCCTCGGTGAGATAAGTTCCGCGGTCATAGGTGGGGAATATAGTCTGGGAGTTAGTATAAATATAATTCTCGCCCTGGATCCTGATAGGCTCTGCGCCTGCATTTGCGCGAAGCTCCTCATCGGAGGGGGCAGTATATGCGGGAGCAGGCTCATACTGATAGAGCTTTATGTAAGCAATTGCAACGGAAGCCTTTTCCGATGTCAGTGTGACCTTATGCTCGCCCTTATCGAAATAGAAATAGAGAGGCTCGTTGAAAAGCCCATCAGCATCGTTGAAGGGAGTTGTTATCCACATCGGTGTTTCGATCTGAGGGGGGCGGGTCTCGTTATCACGCTCATTGGGTGTGATGGGATATGCAGACTTCCATGTTCTTGGAAAGCTGATTCGGGTAGCAGTGTCAAACGGGCTTTCACCGTCTATGAGCATGGACATTTCGGAGGTAGTGTTACCGCCTGTGATGGGGAAGAAACACACCTCGACATTATAAGCTCCCGATTTTTCAACATTTACGCTGAAATCAAGGGAGCCGTCCTCATTTGACCAGATAATAACATCGTTTTTACCTTCAAAACTTCCAACCTCGACCTCAGCTCCGTCGGAGCAGGAGACATACTCAAACGGTATCTCGGCTCTGGGACGTTCCTTGTCAGAATTCTCGTTGAAATACTCGCTGTAGGTTTTCTGCTTCTCATAAGTAATAACAGGATTTTCGTACTTATCAGCAGCGTCTGTGAGGACCTTACTGTCGGCAAATGCAGAAGCGGGCAGCACAGTCGCACAGATCATCACAGCCATCATTCCTGACAGCAGTCTTTTTAGACTTGATTTCCTTGACAAAAGATAGACCACCTTTCGTATAGAATAGGGACTTCCTATATTTTTCAATCATATTTCACCGAGAGCTATGGATCGTTATAAAAACGATTTCCACCGAACTTGCTTTTTACCAAAGCGACAGCTTTATGGTAATTTTACAAAAATAATCAGTGAGAACAATGAAAATCTATGGACCCGTATAATAATTATATCAATTTCACTAACAGTTGTCAATACAAAATACATTTTTTTGTATATAATTTGCCCGTGAAAATTTAGCTAATTCGCACAATTAAACGATTAAGTTATTGTCAATATTTACATCTAGTATATTTTTTTGCCCATGTATGCTTTATATAAATTATTCAATATGTATAAAAATATGCCTTGACCCCAATATAGTCAAGGCATAAAAAAGCCGCCATCTGAAATCAGATGGCGGCTGAACTTATTTAGCTTACGCTGAAGTTCGGTTTATCTCAGTTAAGAGATTAGCCTCTCTTCTTAGCTACTACAGCAGCTGCTGCGAGAGCAACAGGGATAACTGCGAGAGCTACAGGAGCGTTGCCGGTTGCTGGAGAGGGAGCTGTCTCAACGGGAGCAGCCTCTGTCTCAGCCTCAGTCTCAACAACCTCGGGCTCCTCAACGATCTCGGTCTCTTCAACCTCGGGCTCGTCTTCGATAACCTCAGCCTCGTCCTCGAGACCTGCGCCAGCGTCGATATCCTCGCGCTCTTCATCTGTTACAACAACAGTGAGCTTATCCCAGTACCAATCTACAGGAGTGTAGAGGAGCATGGTGTTGAGGAATGTCTTAGCGTCAGTGATCTTGCCGTCGTCAGTGATATCGAACCAATCAAATGTGAGGGTGTTGCTGCCCCAGTTGAAGGTGTCAACATCAGAGAGCTGCATTGTGATCTCGTTGTTTACTACAACTGCACCTGTGAAGAGGTTGATGCCCCATGCAGAAGAGTAAGAACCGTACATATCGTAATCATCTGTATCGAAGAGGCTGTAAGAATCATCGATATTGGTGTAGAGGTGCTGACCGAAGGTGGGGTTGTGCCAGTCAAAAGGAGTTGCCTGATAGCCGAAGCCCTCGCCCTCATTTACCCACTGATAGTAGATGTGGGACTTAGTAGTTCCAACATATCCATCATAAGAAGTGAATGTGAAGGTTACGTTAGTGTGGTTAGCAATAGCGTCGTTGATAACAGCCTTAGGCTTGGTGTAGTAGTTGCCGCCGGACTTGCGGGATGTGAGAGCTGTTACAACGTTGTTATCGTTGTTCTTGGGGTTAAGTGTAGTCTTGAAGGGATATACCTTCTCAGTCTTAGCACCAGCCTCGAAGGAGCCGATTGCATATGTTGCAGGTGTGATAGAACCAATTACCTTAGTTGCATCATAAAGCTTAGCTGTTACACCGGTCTTCTTGTTTCCATCCTTGGTGTTGAAGCCCTTGTAGAAGAGCTCAGCGTTCATAGCAGTGTCTGTGTAAGCAGTATCACCGAAGAACTTAAGTGCATCGTCTGCATCTGTAGAAGTCCAGCCCCAGGAGTTGCTGTTGTTAACCTTTACAATGTTGGGAACCTCGTATGTGAGCTTAACGTTAGCCTTCTCGAAGCCATATACTGTACCGGTAACAGCAGAAAGACCCTCTGCTGCTGCATTTGCAGCATTAGAATAACCGAGAGCATTAAGATCATAACCGCCAACTACAAGTGCACCACGGTTCTTGTCATTGATATCTGTGGACTTAACAACGAGATTTACCTTACCAGCATCAGCAACCTGTGTAGAACCATCAGTCTTGTTGTTTACAGAGAGCTTTACAGTCTGACCAGCAGCAGCAACAGGTGTTTCAAGTGTGTAGTTCTTGAAAGGTACTGCATAGAACTCGAGGTCCTTAAGGCTGGAAGAAGCACCGGTGGAAATAGCGAGACCCTTGTCGTAAACAGTCTCGTTAATTACGAAACCGTTGTCGCTTCCGAACTGGATGTAGTCTGCAGCAGCATCTACGAGAACCTTCTCATAGTTAGCAACGAGTGTTACCTTAGCCTTAGTGCCGTTAGCGTCCTCAACATAGGTCTTGAGGTCATAAGTAAGAGCGATTGCATCCTGATCAGCGGATACAACAGTAGCCATTGCAGATACGGCCATTGCGCCAGCCATTACGCCGGCAATTGACTTTTTCATGTTCATGAAAAATTCCTCCTTGTTTTGTTTTGGTTTTCTTTATTTATTTCCAAATATGTATGGAAATCAAATATAGCTGTGATACCGTGCTTCTGCTCACGTTATATCACGATATTATTGTACCACCTGAAGGCAGATATGTCAATGTACATAAACAACAAATTTCCTTAAACGTTTTTATCCTTTATGCACACTTTTTGCCTAAAAACCTCAGATTTGGTCAACTCTTTCGGCATCCCTGCACCTTGGTTTCCGTGGTATGATAATACTATAACTCATTCAAAGAATAATTTCAATTGATTTTATGCACAAACTTTCACTTGTTTTTCACAATGTTTTTGTACACCCTATATCTGCTCATTAATTGCAAAAGCCCTCATCCAAACGGCTGAGAGCCTTTTTATCAGTAATTCAGATAGGCGTAATCAAGGGTAATATTCATCAGCTTATATCTCATCAGATCACGCTTTTCAGGGTTTGCAAGATACAGTGCAAGCTGCTCGCCGAGAACCATAAGATTTGTCGCTCTTCCTTCGATCTTGAAATTTTCGAAGCCCATTTCCTTATATTTTCCAAAAACGCCCTCGGCAGTGATATACCTCTCAGACAAGGTCTCCTCATAAATATCGCAGGCTCTGTACTTACATTCCCACTCAGAATATTTTCGTCTCTCCTCGGGAGACATGGTCCTGAGATCATTAAGCTTCAGCATCACATCTCCGATATATTTATAATGCTCCTTTCGTCTGGGGCAGTTCGGAACGCAGCGGGGATTTATGAGTATTTCGCAGCGTTTTCTCTCCTCGGGCGTGAGCTTTTCCAGAGCCTCAAAATCGTTATTGAAATTGTAATCAAGCACCACAAGGCTGTAAGGCTTTGCAAGCTCCTCCTTTACATCCTCTATGCTCCTTATGCATTTGCAGGTGGAGGAGGTTATCTTCATATCCGGGTGGGTCCGCCTGATATAATCCTCAAGAATGGGCGAATTTACAATGACCTCGTTCATGCCGTTGTCCGCCATATCCAGAAGATAATTGCAGTCCCTGTCGCCAAGCTCCTTCTCAGTGACAGAGGGATTGGTAAATGTGAATCTGTAAGGGATGCCTCTTGCATTATAGCCATCAATAACAGCCTTTGCCCTGTCCGGATAAAATTCTCCGAGTATCATTCTTCCGCCGTTCCAGATGACCGCAGGGCTTCCGAAATAGGAGGCTATTCTGAAATCATCTCTGAAGCATTCAGGCTTTTCCTTCATAAGGTCGGCAAGGACTATGTTAAGACTCACCGTTCTGGTCGATTCCGCAATGTGAAATCCTATCATAATTATATATTCCTTTCATCAGATATTAAACAGTCTTTCGGCATTTTCCGCCGTGATCTCAGCCGCTTCCTCGGGAGATATGCCCTTTGCCGCCGCCATTGCAGCTATTGTATAGGGCAGATTTCCGCTGAAATTCCGCTTTCCCCTGTTGGGCTCGGGAGACATATAGGGACAGTCCGTTTCCACAAGGAGCCTGTCAAGCGGAACTGCTTCAAGCGCCCTCAGAGCCTTTTTGGCATTTTTGAATGTAACAACTCCCGTAAATCCCACATACATGCCCATTTTAACGATCTCCTCAGCGATCTCCGCAGACCCCGAAAAGCAGTGCATAACTCCCTTGGGACGGTATTTCCGAAGGATATCCATAGTGTCCTCCCATGCGTCACGGGAATGGATTATCACGGGAAGGCGAACCTCTGCCGCAAGCCTGAGCTGCTCCTCAAAGGCACGCTTCTGCAGCTCCCTGCTGTGATTTTCATAATGATAATCGAGACCGATCTCACCCACAGCAACGACCTTTTTTCGGCTGCATAATGCCTTTATCTCGTCAAGCCTGTCAATTTCATCAGCTGCGTCGGGGTGAAGTCCTGCCGATGCGTAGATATTCGGATATCTCTCCGCAAGCTCCGCCGATGAATATGAGCTTTTCACTGAGCAGCCCACATTGATGAGCTTGCATATACCCCCCGCAAAAAGCACGTCCAGAAGCTCATAGCGATCAATATCGAAGGCTGCGTCATCATAATGAGCATGAGAATCGATTATCCTCATTTTTTCGCCGCTCCCTTCTTTTTAACGGAGAATCCGAAATCCCCCAGCTTTCTGCCCAGAGCGAAATATTCCCCGTGAGCATACGCCATAAGCCCTGCCTGCTGCAAATTCAGCTTGCCCTTGCTGTCGATATACCGTTCATCTGCGGTAATTCCCGTTATATCTGCAATGAACATGGTATGGCTGCCAAGCTCCTGACAGCTTCTTACTTTGCATTCAAGGGACAAGGGAGAAGCAAGAATAACGGGACACGACACCGTTTCACCCTTCACCGTTTCAAAGCCGCATTTTGCGAATTTGTCCAGCTTTGCGCCGCTTTTCATGCCGCAGAGATCAACTTCCCTTGCCATTTTGGATGTGGTAAGGTTTATGACAAATTCCCCTGTTTCCTTTATGATACTATATGAATATCTTTCGGGACGGACCGAAACGTATGCCATGGGCGGACGAGTGTTGACAATGCCTGTCCATGCAGCAGTGAGGACATTTCTTTTTCCGTCCTCGCTGCCGCAGGTAACGAGAGCCGCAGGAACGGGAGCCACAAGCGCTCCCCCTTTGAACACTACCCTGCCCATCTTATGCCTTTTCCGCCATCAGCCTGTGCATATCGGAGATAAGCTCAGCAATGTCGCTGTCATTGTATTTTGCTCCGCTCCAGATCTCATGGGCAACAACAGCCTGCCATACGAGCATTGCCATTCCGCCGCAGGTCTTGATGCCATGATTTTCGGCTGTCTGCATAAGCCTTGTCCGCTCGGGATTGTAGATAACGTCAAATACAAAGCCGCAGTTTTTGATGATATCCTCGGAAACGGGGCAGTTATCCACCTTGGGGAACATTCCCACAGGAGATGCGTTTATGAGCAGGTCGAATTTACCCTCTATCTCATTTGGATGAACGACCCTGATATCATCGGAAAAGCCGTTTGCCCGTGCATATTCCTTAACAGGCTCCACAGTGTCCTCAAAGCCCTCGGGAACGGATACGGTAAGCCTTGCGCCATGTCTTACAGCTTCAATAGCTATCATTCGTCCCACGCCGCCGCAGCCGCACTGCAAAACGCTGCCGTCAAGCCTTGCTCCTGCCGCTTCAAGGGAACGCAGAAAGCCGTCGCAGTCGGTGTTATAGCCTATATATTTTCCGTCTCTTTTAACAACGCAGTTTACGGAGTTATATCTCTTTGCGGAATCCGCAAGCTCGTCTATATGCTTAATTATCTCGACCTTATGGGGAATGGTGATGTTGAAGCCGTCAAGAGCGAGAACATCATCTATCTTATCCCCAAGCTCCTCGGGAGAATATTCCTTTAACGTATAATCAAAATCCAATATGCCCTCAAGCTCGAAAAGTCTCTGATGAATGGGGGGAGACATAGTGTGCTTCAGGGGGAATCCAAGCAGTCCGTAATGCTTCATGATATTTTCAATCCTTTCATTAAAATACTATATATAATAGTATACCTGTAAAAATTTACTATATATGGTATTTTTATCTTATCCGAGAATTTTCGCAAGGCTGTCTGCGTCCTGAACATTTGCTATATTTACACCCTTGAGGGTCTTTCTAACAAGTCCAGACAGAACCTTATTGGGACCGCACTCGATATATGTATCATAGCCCAGAGCAGAGAGATCAGCAAGCTCATCTGTAAATCTAACGGGGGAAACGATGTGCTTTGCAAGTCTTTCGGGCAAATTTTCGATCCCCTCAAGCTCCTTGCCTGTGATGTTTGAGAACATCCTTATCTTAGGCTCGGAAAATATTATCTTCTCTGCAGCAGGCTTGAACTCATCAGCTGCACTCTGCATGAGCTTTGAATGGAATGCGGAAGCCACATTCAGCTTAACAGCCCTTGCACCCATTTCGGCAAGAGTGTCGGCAGCTGCCTTTGCAGCCTCTTCTTCTCCTGCGATAACGGTCTGTGCAAGAGAATTGTAGTTTACGGGGAGCACATAGCCCTCAGTCTCGGCGCATACCTTTTCTATCTCCTCAACAGTCTTGCCGATAACAGCGTACATAGCGCCCTTGTTATTCTCCGCAGCCTTCTGCATTGCTTCGCTTCTCGCCTTGATGAGCCTGAAGCCGTCTGCGCGGGAGACCATGCCCGTATACACCATTGCCGCATACTCGCCCAGAGAATGACCTGCAGCCGCAGAAGCGGTTATGCCGTTTATCTCAAGAGCCTTTGCCGCACAAAGGGACACAGCCATGATAGCAGGCTGGGAAATAACTGTCTTTGCAAGCTCCTCCTCGGGAGCGTTGGCGCATTTGTCAAAAAGGTCAAAGCCGAGGATATCGCTTGCCTCGTCAAATATCTCCTTCAGCTCGGGATATTTTTCAACAAGAGAAACGCCCATTCCCGCATACTGGGAACCCTGTCCCGAGAATAAAAAAACTGTTTTTTCCGCTGTCATCTTCAAATCCTCCGAAATTATTAAGTGTATTACAATAAGTATTATTATAATATAAATTTACATATAGTATCAAATTTGTGTTAAATTACGAAATTTGATAAGTATCTTTGTGTCACTTGAACATTATATCGGTAAATTTTTTCAAAATTACTGAAATATCAGTTGACAAGAGACGTTAAAATATATTACAATATATAATGTATTGTATTATGTGGAAATGCATTTTTGCCACACTAATTATAATAACACATTTTTTCGTAAATTACAATAGTAAACGAACGGAAAATCCGTCAAAAGACCCGAAAGGATTGATTATTTACAAAATGAGCGGAATAAATATTGTTTCAACAGGCGGCTATGCCCCCCTGCTTGCAGTTACCAATGATGATATGTCAAGACTTGTGGAGACAAACGACGAATGGATAAGGACCCGCACGGGCATTTCCGAACGTCGTATGTCAAACTGCGAGCCTACATGGTACATGGGCGCAATGGCATCAAAGCAGGCGATAGAGAGAGCGGGTATCGACCCCAAGGAAATAGGTCTTATCATTTCCTCCACCATCACCAATGATTTTGTTACCCCCTCCGCTTCCTGCCTTATCCAGCGTGAAACAGGCGCAGTGAATGCAGCGGCTTTTGACCTCGGCGCTGCCTGCTCCGGCTTTGTGTATGCGGTAGATACCGCCTGCCGCTTCCTTGCAACGGACGAAAGCCTTAAATATGTCCTTATCTCCGCCAATGAAAACCTTTCGTATATAACGAATTTCACCGACCGCTCCTCCTGCGTGCTTTTCGGAGACGGCGCAGCTGCGGTGATACTTGAAAGATCGGACAAGCTCTACACAAGCTGGCTGGGCGCAGACGGCACGGGCGCAAAGTATCTTTATGCAAAGAATGAATACGCTCACAGCCCCTTTACCACCGAGGAGCATTTCACCATAGATGACCAGACCGACCCCGAAGTAAAGCACCGTTTTCTCGTTCAGGACGGCAAGGAGGTATATAAATTCGCCACCAAGGCTCTCCCCACTGCCGCAAAGAACGCTGCCGAAAAGATTGGTCTTGATATAAATGACATCGACCTTTTCATTCCCCATCAGGCAAATATAAGAATTATCGAGACTGCCGCAAAGAACCTTGGGGTTTCCATGGATAAATTCTATACCAACATAGATATGCACGGCAATACATCAAGCGCCTCCATTCCCATTGCGCTTAACGAAGCTGCCGAAAAGGGCGTTTTGAAGAGAGGCATGAAGGTATGTCTCGTAGGCTTCGGCGCAGGACTTACCTTGGGTGCTGCTATAATCGAGTATTAAGCCATGAACGGATTAAATTTTACCCGATTTGCAGACGTTATAGCAATACCGCCTATAAGCCCGGCAGGATTATTGCTTCCCGTAATTCTCATAATAGCAGTCATTACCGCCGCAGTTCTGCTGATACGGCATTTTAAGAACAAGAAATAATAATCACGAAAGGAAACGCATTTATGAAAAACAGAGTAACCGAGCTTCTCGGAATCGAAAAACCCATTATTCAGGGCGGTATGGCATGGATAGCAGAAAGCACTCTTGCCTCCGCAGTATCGAACGCAGGCGGCGCAGGCATTATCGCAGGCGGCTCCGCTCCCATTGACTATCTCAGAAGCGAGATAAGAAAGTGCAAGGAGCTTACCGACAAGCCCTTCGGTGTGAATATCATGCTCATGTCTCCCAATGCGGAGGAGCTTGCAAAGCTGGTTATCGAGGAGGGCGTTTCCTTCGTTACCACAGGCGCAGGAAATCCCGGTCAGTACATTGCCGCATGGAAGGAAGCGGGCATTAAGGTCATTCCCGTTGTTCCCTCCGTTGCCCTTGCAAAGAGACTTGAAAAGATAGGCGCAGACGCCGTTATCGCAGAAGGAACCGAATCTGGCGGACACATCGGTCAGAACACCACCATGTGCCTTGTTCCTCAGGTGGTCGACGCTGTAAGCGTTCCCGTTATCGCAGCGGGCGGTATTGCCGACGGCAGAGGAATCGCAGCAAGCTTCATGCTTGGCGCAGAGGGCGTTCAAATCGGAACCCGTTTCCTTGCTTCCGAGGAATGTCAGATACACGAAAATTACAAGAATGCAGTCATCAAGGCAAAGGACACCGATAATGCCATCACAGGCTTTTATTCGGGAAGCCCCTGCCGCTGCATAAAGAGCAAATACACAAAGAAGCTTCAGGAAATGGAAAAAATGGCAGCTCCCCCGGAGGATTTCGAGGCTCTCACCGTCGGCTCTCTCAGAAAGGCTGTTGTTGACGGCAACACAGACGAAGGCTCCATGCTCTGCGGACTTATCGCCGGTATGATAAACGAGGTAAAGCCCGTCAAGGATATAATGGCAGAGCTTTCGGAGCAGGCAGGCAAGCTGCTCGGAACAGATTTCTGATTGACAGACAGATTTTCCGTCAATATACTATATACGAAAACTCATATACGGAGGAATGAACAAATGGCAAAAACAGCTATAATCACAGGCTCGTCAAGAGGCATCGGCGCAGCAATTGCACTGAGACTTGCCAAGGACGGCATGAACATCGCATTCAACGACCTCAATATGACAATGTTCGAGAACAACGATATCGTTGACAGAGTAAAGGCTCTGGGCGTTGAAGCGGAAGTTTTCTGCGCAGACGTTTCAAAGTATGCTGAATGTGAGGCAATGGTAAAGGCAGTAAAGGAGCGTTTCGGCACCATTGACGTTCTCGTAAACAACGCAGGCATCACAAGAGACGGTCTTATGGCAAGAATGCCCGAGGAGCAGTACGACATGGTAATTGCCGTAAATCAGAAGAGCGTTTTCAACATGACTAAGTTCGTGGGCAATATTATGATGCGCCAGAGAAGCGGACATATCATCAATCTTGCTTCCGTGGCAGGTCTTTACGGCAACCCCGGACAGATAAACTACAGCGCCTCCAAGGCAGCTATCATCGGTATGACAAAGACCGTTGCAAAGGAGCTCGGCTCAAGAAATGTCACCTGCAACGCAGTAGCACCAGGCTTTATCCACACACCCATGACCGACAAGCTCACCGAGGAGCAGAAGGCTGCAATGCTTGCACAGATCGCAATGAAGCGTTACGGCGAGCCTGAGGAGATCGCAGGCGTGGTATCCTTCCTTGCATCGGAGGATTCCTCCTATGTAACGGGACAGGTGATCGAAATTTCAGGCGGTATCTCAATGTAAGCTCCGCATAAAACGGATATTCAAATTGTAATCACGAAAGGATCGGATATATGAGAAGAGTCGCAGTAACAGGAATGGGCGTGGTTTCCCCCTTAGGAAACTCTCTTGATGAATTCTGGAGCAATATCAAGGCAAACAAGCTGGGCTTCAGCTTCCTTGACGATATTGTAAGCGAGGACTTTGAGGTAAGGATAGGCGCACCCGTAAAGGAATTTGACCCCGAAAAGCACATTGACAAGAAGGACGCAAAAAGGCTGGATCGCTTCACTCAGTTTGCGGTTTATGCAGCCCTTGAAGCAATGGAAGACGCAGGCACAAAGTTTGAGGATATCGACCCTTACAGAGCAGGCGTTATCGCAGGCGTAGGAATAGGCGGACTTGACCTTACCATGCAGGAATACGAGAAATATCAGCAGAAGGGTCCCGGCAGAGTGTCGGTATTCTACATTCCCGCAATGATCGCAAACATGGCGGCAGGAACCATCTCCATGAAAACCCATTTCAAGGGAGCAAACTACTGCACCACCACTGCCTGCGCTTCCTCCACCCATGCTATCGGAGAAGCCTTCAGACGCATAAAGGACGGCTATCTTGACGTGTGCATTGCAGGCGGAGCAGAGGCTTGCGTAAACGAGTTTGCACTTGCAGGCTTTAACAATATGGAAGCCCTTTCCCGCTCCACAGACCTTGAAAGATGCTCTATCCCATTCGATGCCGAGAGAAACGGCTTCATCTTAGGCGAGGGCAGTGGTATGCTCATTCTTGAGGAAATGGAGCACGCCAAGGCAAGAGGAGCAAAGATATATGCCGAGATCGCAGGCTACGGCGCAACGGGAGACGCATTCCACATGACCTCCCCCGACCCCGCAGGCGAAGCCGCTGCAGCAGCAATCAGAATGGCATATGAGGAAGCAGGACTTGCCCCCGAGGATATTGATTATATCAACGCTCACGGCACCTCCACACACCTTAACGATATGTGCGAGACAACAGCAATAAAGCTGGCTCTGGGCGAGGCTGCAAAGAAGGTAGTTGTAAACTCCACCAAGTCCATGACAGGTCATCTTTTAGGTGCAGCAGGCGCAGTTGAAGCCATTGTAACAGCCCTTTCCTGCAAGGAGGACTTTGTTCACAAGACCGTGGGCTTCAAGGTTCCCGACCCCGAGTGCGACCTTGACAACTGCACCGATGGCAACAGAAGCATGACCGTAAATGCTGCTCTCACCAATAATTTAGGCTTCGGCGGTCATAACGCCACTCTGTGCTTCAAGAAATACGCCGAATAAGCAAACCCGAAAGGACTGAATAAAAATGGGCACACTTCCTTTTGACCTTGAAATAGAGGACATTGCCGCTCTTGCGGACCTGATAAATGAAAAAAACTTAGGCGAGATATGCCTTGAGGACGACGATATCGGCGCAAAGCTGGTTATTAAAAGCCGTCCTGTTCCTCCCCCTCCTCCCATGCAGGCAGGAGCATTTGCCGCTCCCATGGCAGCAGGGGCACCCGCTTCACCTGCAGCTTCTCCCGAGAGCAAGCCTGCTTCCCTTCCCGAGGGCGAAACGGTGAGATCACCCATTGTAGGCACATATTATTCCTCCCCCGCACCCGACAAGCCCCCCTTCGTACAGGTGGGTCAGAAGGTGAAAAAGGGCGATATCATAATGATAATCGAGTCCATGAAGATTATGAATGAAATTCCCTGCCCCGTTGACGGAACAGTTAAGAAGCTGCTTGTAAAGAACGGCGACGCTGTGGAATTCGATCAGCCCGTAATGATAATCGGTTAAGGAGGTCTACCCATGTTAATGAATAAAGAGCAGATAATGGAAATAATCCCCCACCGTGACCCTTTCCTTCTCATTGACGAAATCGAGGAATTAGAGCCGGGAAAGCGTGTGGTTGCGTATAAAACAATGACTCCCGAGGAATTCTGGTTCAAGGGACATTTCCCCGATTATCCAGTAGTGCCGGGCGTTCTCATGGTAGAGATGATGGCTCAGGCAGGCTGCACAGCCATGCTCACTCTTCCCGAAAACAAGGGCAAGATAGGCTTTTTCGGCGGCATCAAGGAAGCTAAATTCCGCAGACAGGTTGTTCCCGGGGACAGACTTCGCATCGAGGTGGAGATCATCAAGGTAAGAGGTCCCGTTGGCTACGGCAAGGGTATCTGCACCGTTAACGGAGAAAAGGCAGTATCCGCCGAGATAACCTTCGCTATCAAGTAACCTGAAAGGCTCTGAGTAAAAATGTTTAAAAAGGTACTTATTGCTAACCGAGGAGAAATTGCGGTAAGAATTATAAGAGCTTGCCGTGAGCTGGGAATACACACCGTCACCGTTTATTCCACCGCCGACAAGCACGCTCTCCATGCGCAGATCGCTGATGAAGCCATATGCATAGGTCCCCCTGCAACAAAGGACAGCTACTTAAACGCTGCCGCTATTATTGAAGCCTGCAAAATGACAGGTGCGGAGGCTGTTCACCCGGGCTTCGGCTTTCTCTCCGAGAATGCTGATTTCGCCCGTCTGTGCGAGGAAAATAATATCGTTTTCATAGGTCCCAAGCCTAAGTCCATCAGTATGCTCGGAGATAAGGCTGCGGCAAAGAAAGCCATGAAGGCTGCGGGAGTTCCCGTTATACCCGGTTCCGACGGCGCCGTTCCTGATATGGAGACAGCGAAGCGGCTCTGCAATGAGATCGGCTGTCCCCTTATGGTAAAGGCATCGGCAGGCGGCGGCGGACGAGGCATACGTCTCGTGGAACGTCCCGAGGAGCTTGAGGACGCCATCATCGCCGCAAAGCAGGAGGCGAAGAATTTCTTCGGGGACGACAGCGTCTACATGGAGAAATTTATCGTAAATCCCAAGCATATCGAGGTGCAGATACTCGCCGATAAATTCGGAAATACCGTATATCTGGGCGAAAGAGACTGCTCCATGCAAAGGAGAAATCAGAAGGTTTTAGAGGAGACCCCCTCTCCCATTATGAGCAAGGAGCTTCGTGAAAAAATGGGACGTGCTGCCGTTACTGCCGCAAGAGTCTGCGGCTATACAAACGCAGGCACCATCGAATTTCTTGTGGACTCCAGCAGACGTTTCTACTTCATGGAGATGAATACAAGAATACAAGTTGAGCACCCCATCACCGAAGCCGTAACGGGCATCGACCTTGTAAAGCACCAGATAAAGATAGCTTACGGCGAAGAGCTGCCCTTTACACAGAAGGACATCTCCATGACAGGTCACTCCATCGAATGCCGTATAAATGCAGAGAATCCCGACTTCAATTTCCGTCCGAGCCCCGGGCAGATAACCGCTCTCCACATTCCGGGAGGTCCGGGTATCAGAGTGGACAGCTCCGTATATCAGGGCTACACTATCCCCCCCTTCTATGACAGCATGATCGCCAAGCTCATTGTCCACGCCCCCACCCGTCCCGAGGCAATTGCCAAGATGAAATGGGCGCTGGCGGAATTTATCGTTGAGGGAGTGGATACCAATATTGATTTCCAGCTCGCCCTTATCAGAGACAGCGTTTTCGAGCAGGGAACCTACGATATCGGATATCTGGGAAGAAAGCTGTCGGAAAACGGATAAAAATTTTAACGAATTGAGGCGAAAAGATTGTTAGAGGATTTGTTCAAGGTCGTCACCGCCCGCTTTAATCTGGACGACGGCGAGAAAGCCCCCGACGTTCCCCCGGAGAAGCAGTTCAAATGCCCCCGCTGCTCCGAAAGCTGCACTCAGGACGAGCTTGAGGATAATAAATGGGTATGCCCCTCATGCGGCTATCACAGCAGGATAAGTGCCGCAGAACGCCTTTCCATAACCGTGGATAAGGACAGCTTTATCGAATACGACAAGGACATGACAAGCCTTAATCCCATAGATTTCCCCGATTATGAGGAAAAGATCGAAGGACTGCGGAAGAAAACAGGGCTTAATGACGCTATTATAACAGGTGAATGTACCATAAAGGGCGAGCGCTGCATTATCGGCATTATGGATTCTCATTTTATGATGGCTTCCATGGGCAGCGTGGTAGGCGAAAAGGTAACAAGAGCCTTTGAAGCCGCCGCTCAGAAAAAGCTCCCCTTGGTACTGTTTACCGCCTCGGGAGGCGCCCGTATGCAGGAGGGGCTTGTGTCCCTTATGCAGATGGCAAAGACCAGCGGCGCAGCTGCAAGGCTTTCACAGGCAGGCGGGCTTTACATCACCGTCCTCACAGACCCCATCACAGGCGGCGTTACAGCGTCCTTTGCCTCGCTGGGAGATATTATTATCGCAGAACCGAAGGTGCTTGTTGGCTTTGCAGGCAGACGTGTTATCGAAGGAACCATAAAGCAAAGGCTCCCCGAGGATTTCCAGTCTGCGGAATTTACGCTTGAAAACGGATTTGCGGATATGATCGTGGAGAGAAAGAATCTCCGCAGGACCATAGCCCACCTTATCCGTCTCCATAAGCCGTTCAGGGAGGTGGATATCATTGTCTGAAGAGATCATAAAGGAAAACGAGGATACAGCCGCAAGCGGCGAGCTTACCCCCTTTGAACGGCTTGAGATAATCAGAAACAAGAACCGCCCCACCATCAGGGACTATCTCCCCCTTATTTTCAACGACTTCTTCGAGCTTCACGGCGACCGCCTTTTCGGAGACGACGGAGCGATTCTCGGCGGCATAGGCAGGCTGGGCAAGCTTCCCGTTACAGTTATTGCCGAGGTCAAGGGCAGAGATGTCTTTGAAAACAAGGCTTCAAACTTCGCCATGCCCCACCCCGAGGGCTACCGCAAGGCACTGCGTCTTGCCCGTCAGGCGGAGAAATTCCACCGCCCCGTTATCTGCTTTATAGATACCCCCGGCGCATTCTGCGGAGTGGCTGCGGAAAAAAGAGGACAGGGAGAGGCGATCGCACGGAATTTAGCGGAATTCATGACCTTAAAGACCCCTGTTGTATCGGTGGTGCTTGGTGAAGGCGGCAGCGGCGGCGCATTGGCGCTTGGCGTGTGCGACGAGCTTGCCATGCTTGAAAACTCCATCTATTCGGTAATATCCCCCAGAGGCTTTGCTTCCATTTTGTGGAAGGACGCTTCAAAGGAAAAGGAAGCCTGCAATATTATGCGTGTTACCGCTCAGGATGCCGTTAATTTGGGCATTGCAGAGGCGATAATATCCGAGCCTGAGGGAGGCGCTCATAACGATCCCGAAACGACTGCCGAAAATATTGCTGATTTTTTGGTAAAATCGCTGAATAACAAAATGAAAAAAGATATTGACGTTTTGCTTAATGAACGGTATAATAAATTTAGAAAAATCGGCGTGTTCCGTGAACAGGCATCCGTTCAGCCGCAGACTGCCGATGAACCTACTAAGTAAAGACCGCAACAGTCTTTATTATACACAATCACAAGGAGGAAAATCAAATGGTATTTGATAAGGTTAAGGAACTTATAGCAGATCAGCTTTCAGTTGACGAAGATAAGGTTGTTGAGGACGCTAACATTCAGGACGATCTGGGCGCAGATTCTCTTGATATCGTTGATCTCATCGGCGTTATCGAGGACGAGTATGACCTTGAGATCTCTGACGAGACCGTTCAGACTCTCAAGACTGTAGGCGATATCGTTAAGTATATCGAGGACAATCAGTAATCTTAAAGATCACGAAAAGTCTGCCCGAAGCATAAAGCTCTCGGGCTTTTTTCTTTTTATCTTATAGCACATTCGTTTTGCTTTATAAGCCTTTTGACAAAATAAAAAAAGCTGCCCCTTTCGGAACAGCTCGTCTGATTTTTTATTACGCCGACTTGCGCTCTTTGATCTTTCTTGCAGGGAATGTAACAAGTCTGGAAACCAGATATCCCCAGTGCGCCATTACCTCCCATGCGCCGCAGATCTTGTCAACAAAAATGATGACCACAGTTTCCTTGTACTTGGGCAGGGCAATGTTCATGGGGAACATATGCTTCTTGATGATATCCGCCTCAACGGGAGTGATCTCAAAATACTTGTTAACATTTGCAAGGGCAGTGGAGGCATGAGTCCAGCCATGCAGCTTCTGACCCTTCTCGCGGACATAATCATGCCAGTCATAAAGGAAAAGATCGTGGAGCAGCCCCGCTCTCGCACCCGCTCTCTCATCGAGGGAAAGCAGCTTGCAGATAAGATAATTATAATAGGAAACATTCAGGCAATGCTGAAAGCAGGTAGTGTGACCGTGGTGCATATACTGCTGCATCTGCATTACCACATCGCTGTCAAGCAGGTCGGAAACAAGGTCGTAGTAGCCGCATTCGCTGTCGGGAACCGACAGATCTATTTTTGAGCCGATCGCATTCAACATCAATAAAAACCTTCCTTTAAAATTTATATATGATAATGAATAGTCTGATATTCAAAGCACAAATTAATTATAACAGTACCGCAGAGATTTTGCAATAGCTATTATGCACATTTTTAATGAAAATAGTTGGGTATAATTAAAGAATATTTTTGGAATAAGGCAAAATTTCCTGTTTTTGTCATTTAATTGGTTTCAAAACGGTCACAAGAATTACATTTTGGTTACAGCCACTTTGAGAAGATCTTCACCACTTTTCACCACAAACAGGTGTTCTCAAAATATTATACCCATAGCAGAAAATGCGTAAATTATACGTTTTGGTATGTTATTTTCGTCAATATGCTCAAATATACAGGGTAAATTTCTTAATTTATTTGTCCTTTAAGTTGCCCCGAAAAGGTTGCAATTCGGTTACAAATAGTGTATAATTACCATAGTGGTGAATTAAACCCATTTTGTGGTGAAAAGTGGTGATTTTCAACAGGCTGTTGAAAGACGTGTTGAATCCCCCGCCCGAAAATATAAACGAAAGGACTGATGACAATGCACGCTCCGCTTATGGGAACCTACAACCATACCATGGACGCCAAGGGCAGAATGGCATTCCCCGGCAAGCTCAGAGAGCAGCTCGGCGTGAATTTCGTCATCACCATCGGTCTTGAGGGCTGCCTTTACGTTTATTCAAGCGAGGAATGGGAGAAATTCACAGAGCAGCTCAGAACTCTTTCGGGTCCCGTGGCAAAGGCAGCAATAAGAAAATACGCCGCAAACGCCATTATCGCAGAGACCGACAAGCAGGGAAGAATTCTTATCCCCCAGAATCTCAGAGATCATGCCGCTCTCGACCACGACATCACCGTTATCGGCAACTTAAACCGTGCCGAGATATGGGACACCGCCCGCTATGAGGAGAACAACGCTAAGTTCTCCGATGAGGAGCTTTCGGCGG
Source organism: Oscillospiraceae bacterium (assembly GCA_018110855.1). Taxonomy (GTDB): domain Bacteria; phylum Bacillota; class Clostridia; order Oscillospirales; family Ruminococcaceae; genus Huintestinicola. Next base: position 6,655 of record JAGBFZ010000373.1, on the reverse strand, counting down.
CAATCGACTCCCTTGCATTCTGATTATAAAGGAAACATTTGCAGAATATGGAATTTAATCATATACCCGTTATGCTGAACGAATGCCTTGAGGGTCTTGACATCAAGCCCGATGGGACATACATCGACGGAACCTGCGGAGGAGCGGGGCATTCCCGTGAGATAGCAAAGCGGCTCAGCTCGGGGCTGCTCATAGGCATCGACCGAGACCCCGACGCCGTTATCACCGCTTCGGAAAGGCTCAAGGGACTGAACGCTAAGGTAATAAGAGGAAATTACTCGGATATGAAGGCAGCTGCCGCAGAGCTTGGAATTGACAAGGCGGACGGTATTCTTCTTGATTTAGGCGTTTCCTCCTATCAGCTTGATACCGCAGAAAGAGGCTTCTCCTATCACGCAGACGCTCCTCTCGACATGAGAATGTCAAAGGAGGGCATTTCCGCAAGGGATATCGTGAATGATTATTCAAGAGAGCAGCTTGTGAAGATCCTTTACGAATACGGCGAGGAGAAATTCGCTCCCCGTATCGCTGACGCAATAATAAAGCGCAGAGGAGAAAAGCCCATCGAGACCACAGGCGAGCTTGCAGATATAGTGAGAGAGGGCGTTCCCGCTAAGTTCAGACGGGAGAAAAACCCCTGCAAAAAGACCTTTCAGGCAATAAGGATCGCAGTCAACTGCGAATTTGAGCACTTGGACAAGGCTCTCGACGAGGGCTTTGAGATATTAAAAACGGGCGGACGATTCTGCGTTATCACCTTCCATTCCCTTGAGGACAGGATCGTGAAGCAGCGCTTCGCAGGATGGTGCAAGGGCTGCACCTGCCCCCCCGATTTCCCCGTATGCGTCTGCGGGAACAAGCCAAAGGCAAGGCTTGTTAGCAGGAAGCCCATTGAAGCCTCCGAGGAGGAGCTTGAAGCCAATCCCCGAAGCAGGAGCGCAAAGCTCAGGATAATCGAAAAGCTGTAATACGTTAAAAGGAAAGGCGGTCATAAAAATGGCAGACAGAAACTCTAATCTTGCTTATGACCTTTCAAGATATGAAAATTATGAGGAGCGGGCAAGCCGCCGTCAGGAGAATATAAAGTCCCGCAGCGCCGCAAAGCCCAAACCTGCTGTTGCAACTCCCTCTCTTGTACTTCTTATAATCGTTGCAGGAGTAATGCTTACCTTCTGCGTTACCTCCAAGGCGAATATTGCAGCTATCCACGCAGCTGTAGTTCAGGAGGAGACAAACGTCAGCGTTCTCAGACAGGAAAACGTGAGCATGGCTACAAGGCTTGAGCAGAAAAGCTCTCAGAAGGTAGTTGAGGATTATGCCGAAAACGTACTGGGAATGCAGAAGCTCGATAACGCTCAGGTGGAGTACATAAGCCTCGAAAGCGGAAACAAGGTGGAGATACCCGAGCAGAAAGCAGGCGTTCTCCAAAAAATCAAGAACACTTTTGACAACCTGGTGGAATACCTCAAGGGTTAAGGAAATATGATATAACAGCACTTGACGCATGACCGCTCAAACAACGGCTCATGCGTTCTTGCACTTATGGGAATCAGTCCATGTCCATAATAAGGAGGGTAAGGATTTGCCGTCAAACAAAAATGCCTCACACTATCAGCCCACAAAATCAATGAAGCGAGGGCTGAATATTGCCACCTGGCTCATTCTTGCAGGCTCGGCAGTTATATTTGTCAAGCTATTCAACACCTCAGTCACACAGCATGACCGCTTCGCAGCTATGGCAAACGACAGCCAGTTCAGAAGCACCACTGTTGAAGCCCATCGGGGAAGCATATTCGATTCAAGCGGAAAAATTCTTGCTCAGTCCGCAACGGTCTATAACATTATCGTAAATCCTCTTGCCATCACAGGTCTCAACGAGGAAAAGTATTCGCCCGAGGATAAGGAGAAGATGATAAAGGACGTTTCCACTATCCTCAGCGAGGAATTAAACGTGGAATACAGCGAAATAGCAGACGTTTTCACCGATCCCAAAACCAAAGACAAGCAGTATAAAAAGGTTTCCTCAAAGGTGGAAAAATCGGTTGTCACCAATATATTCACCCGTGCGGGCGAAATGGGACTCCCCACAAATCTCCTTGACACCGAGGAGGACACAAAGCGTTATTATCCCCAAGGAGATATGGCTGCCGCAGTTATCGGCTTCACCAATTACGAGGGAGACGGCATTTACGGCGTAGAAGCCTATTACAATGATTACCTTGCAGGCGTTGACGGCAAGATCATCTCCGCCAATGACGCTCAGGGCAACGAAATGCCCTACAAGAATGACAAGATATATGCCGCAAAGGATGGAAATTCCATTTATCTCACTATCGACTCCACACTTCAGTATTACTGCGAAAGAGAGCTTGCAAAGTGCGTTGAGCAGAATAATGTGGATAACCGCGCCTGCGCAATAATGATGAACGCAAAAACGGGAGAGATACTGGCAATGGCTACCTCCCCAGGTTTCGACCTCAACGACAAGGGTGAGATATACGCTCCCAAGGACAGAGCCGTTCTCGCCGCATTGAAGGAGGAGACCGAGGACGAGGAGGCTTATAACGAAAAATATGCGGAGCTGAGAGAAAAGCAGTGGAAAAATAAAGCGATCACCGAGCTGTATGAGCCGGGCTCCGTATTCAAGGTAGTCACAGGCTCCTCTGCTCTTGAAGAGAAGGTCATCGACCTTAACTCCACCTTTACCTGCAACGGCGTAATGCAGGTCGCAGACTGGCCTATCCACTGCTGGACAAGAGGCGACCATGGCACGCAGGATTTCACCACCGCAATGACAAATTCCTGCAACCCCGCCTTCATTCAGATAGGACAGCGGCTGGGAATAGAAAATTTCTGTCAGTATTTCAAGGCATACGGCTTCACCGAGCCTACGGGAATAGATCTGCCCGGAGAATCCGCAGGTCTGTATGTTGCTGAGGAGAACATGGGCATAGTAGAGCTTGCCTCCTGCTCCTTCGGTCAGTCAAACACTGTTACACCAATTCAGATGATAACAGCATATGCCGCAGTAGTAAACGGCGGCTATCTGCTCCAGCCTCATGTTGTAAGCAAAATTGTTGACAGCAACGGCAATATCATCGAGACCAAGGAAAGAACCGTCCGCCGTCAGGTAATATCCGAGGAGACCTCCGCTCAGATGAGACAGGTCCTCGAAAGCGTTGTAAACAACAACGGCGGTTCAAACGCATACATAAAGGGCTACCGTATCGGCGGCAAATCGGGAACCTCTCAGAAGCAGAAGAAAAACCTTGAGCTGGGAGTCGATAACCTTTATGTAGGCTCATACTGCGGCTTCGCTCCCGCAGACGACCCTGAGATAATCATGCTCTGCATGGTAGACGAGCCTCAGGGCAAGGATCACAACGGCGCTCAGATCTATTACGGCAGCCTTGTAGCCGCTCCCGTTATTTCTGCGGTTTTCAAGGACGCACTTCCCTATCTGGGCTATTATCCCGAATATACCGAAGCAGAGCTTGCAGCTCTTGACGTTACCGTTCCCAGCGTTGAGGGGCAGTCGGTGGAGGCTGCAAAGACCACTCTTGAGAATCTGGAGCTTCGCTATTATGTGGTAGGCGAGGGAGATACGGTGGTATCTCAGGTTCCCTCACGCTCCTCCTCTGTTCCGAGAAACGGCAAGGTAGTGCTTTACACCGAGGAGAATTACGAAACGGAATATACCACCGTTCCGAACGTTCTGGGGCATACCGTTTCAGAGGTGAATGAACTGCTCACATCGGTCAATATTAACTTCAAAGCAGGCGACGGCGCAACAGAACACGCAGGAGCCGTTGCATATCAGCAGAATTACCTTGAAGGCACCATAGTTCCTGTGGGAACAGTGGTAGAGGTATCCTTCCGAGTCAAGAACGAGGGATAATTCAGTAAGAAGGAATGGTATTTTTATGGGCAAGAACAGCAGGCAGCTTTCAAATCTTCTGAACGGTGCGGGACAGACCGCCTCTTACAAATACAAGGGCAGGGACTGCCTTATCACAGGCATTACCGATGACACAAGAAATGTGAGCGAGGGAAATATCTTTGTCTGCGTCAAGGGAAATAAATTTGACGGTCACACAGCAGCGGCTGATATGCTCTCAAAGGGCGCTGCGGCAGTCGTATGCGACAGGGATCTGGGCTTAAAGGACAGGCAGATAATCGTTGCCGATACAAGGAAATTCTATGGTCTTTTGGTTGCCGAGTGGTTCGATCACCCCGAAAAGGAGCTTATCCTTGTGGGCATCACAGGCACCAACGGCAAAACCACCATGGCGACCATGATACACCACATCATAACCTGTGCGGGGGGAAAGGCAGGACTTATAGGCACCGCGGGAACTCTCTGCGGAAAAGAGCCTCTCGAGAGAGACGATTCCACCCCCACCACCCCCAAGGTATTTGAGCTTTATGAGATATTCCGCACAATGGCAGATAAGGGCTGCAAATACTGCGTTATGGAGGTATCCTCCTTTGCTCTCGAGCAGAACAGGATAGGTCCTGCGGTGTACACCTGCGGAGTGTTCACCAATTTAACGGAAGATCATCTCGATTACCACGGCACTATGGAAAATTATTACAATGCCAAGAAAAAGCTGTTCACCGACCACTGCAAGATCGCCATTATCAACACCGAGGACGAATATGGCGCAAGGCTTTATAAGGAAACTCCCTGCTCAAAATACTCCTACGGCATTCAGGGCGGCACATCGGTTTACGCAAGCCATATAAAATACAGCGGCGGCGCAGCTCATTTCTGGTTCTGCATACCCGGCAAGAGCTTTCCCTTCAGCCTTAAAATGATGGGCAGCTACAATGTGGCAAATGCAACTGCCGCAATAGCTGTATGCTCAAAGCTGAACGTTCCCATCGGTACTATTACCGAAGCGGTCAATTCCTTCAACGGCGTAAGAGGAAGATGCGAGAATATCCCCACAGGACGTAATTTCTACATTGTCTGCGACTATGCCCATTCTCCCGACGCGCTGGAAAATATGCTGCCTGCAATAAAGGCAAATACCGAGGGACGGCTTATCTGTCTCTTCGGCTGCGGCGGCGACAGAGACAGAACAAAGCGTCCCCTTATGGCAAAGGCAGCAGCAAAATTTGCCGATTATCTTATCATCACCTCGGATAATCCCCGAAATGAGGAGCCTGACGCCATTATTGACGAGATAATCACAGGGCTTGACGGCTCAAACACCCCCTATGAGCGGATAACAGACCGCCGCAGCGCAATATTCCATGCGGTGAAGATAGCCGAAAAGGGTGACGTTATCGTCCTCGCAGGCAAGGGGCATGAAGATTATCAGGTACTCAAGGACAATGTTCATATCCATTTTGACGAGCGTGAGATATGCGCCGAGGCTCTTGCAAGCCTTGTTAAGCCCAAGATCGAGGAAAGCACCTCCCTTTGCAGCGGTATGAGCATTGACGAGATATGCACCGCTGTGGGAGGAAAGAAATATCACATTCCCTCAAGCTCAAGGTTTATAAACGCCGAGCAGATAAGCAGCGACACAAGAACAATAATTCCCGGAAGCATATTCATTGCCTTCAAGGGAGACCGCTTTGACGGGCATAATTTCGTCCATGACGCAGTGGTAAAGGGTGCTGCTGCCGCCATAACCGAGTATCCTGTGGGCGATGAGCCTTGTATCGTGGTGGAAAGCACCCGCAAGGCAATACTTCAGCTCGCCGCTCATTACAGAAGAAAATTCACCCCCAAGCTGGTAGGCGTAACAGGCAGCGTGGGCAAAACTACCACCAAGGAAATGATCGCCCTTGCCCTTTCCTCAAAATACAACACTCTCAAGACCGAGGGGAATCACAATAATGAGATTGGTATGCCCTTTACCCTTCTTCAGCTCTCGCCCAATCACAAGGCGGCTGTTATTGAAATGGGAATGTCCCATTTCGGGGAGATCGAAAGGCTTTCAAAGACCTGTCAGCCCACCATTGCAGTTATAACCAATATCGGCTGGTCTCATGCGGAGAATTTAGGCTCTCAGGAAGGCATACTCAAGGCAAAGCTTGAGATACTTTCGGGAGCAGAGCCGAGCGCGCCTCTTATTATCAACGGTGACGACAGGCTTCTATATCCTCTTACCGAAAAGATAACCGACAGAGAGGTCATCACCTGCGGCGTTAAGAACAAAGGCTGCACCTATACTGCAGAGAATATCGTTACAGATAACAGCTCCGTCCGCTTTGATATAATAAAGGACGGACAGAAGCTGGATGAGATATGCCTTCCCTGCCCCGGAGCACATCATGTCATAGACTCGCTTATAGCATATGCAGCGGCAGTAAAGGCAGGCTGCGAGGGTCATGCCGTATGCAAAAAGCTTGAAGGCTTCCGCCTTGACGGTTTAAGGCAGCACATAGAGGAAAGAAAGGGTCAGACCCTTATTATCGACTGCTACAATGCCGCTCCCGATTCCATGATGGCTGCTATTGACGTCCTCTGCGACATAAAGCCCGCTTCTGGCGGAAAAAGAGTGGCAGTTCTCGGCGATATGCTTGAGCTTGGAGCCATGTCACCCGAGCTTCACGAGCGGGTAGGCGAATACGCCGCCGAAAAGGGCATTGATATGCTGGTATGCTACGGAAATTATGCCGCATATATCGCAAAGCGTGC
>JAGBFZ010000372.1 GCA_018110855.1 Oscillospiraceae bacterium | reverse complement strand
TTTTTCTCATAACCGAAGAGCCTGTCCGTATCGTGCCACTTGCTGCCCAGTTTAATGCGCTCCTCGTCCTGTTCCTCTTTTAAAGCAAGAACACATCAATTACTTACATAGGGACCTTTACAAAGCGCACCGAGCTTTCTGTCTTAGTGGTGTCTGTGTAAATGCCCTTTGACTTAGTATAGTTGGACGTGCGCTGAATGTGAATAACTTCCGTCTGAAAATCAATGTCCTTCCACTCCAGCCCCAGCATTTCTCCCCTGCGCATACCGATGTAAATGTCAAGCGTGAAAAAAGCTCGATATTTGAGCGAAGCAGTTCTGAGCAGCCTGAAAACCTCCTCGGTTTCTTCGATGGTAAGGATCTTGCGTTCCTTCTTGCTGCCTTTGGGAATTGTCACACGCCTGCAAGGGTTGTCACTGAGCATATCCATCTTAATTGCATAGTCAATGATCGTTGAAATAAAGGACAGATAATGAATCATTGTTTTTCTGGATAAAGGCTTGACTGTGTGCTCGTTCACCCCGTCTTTTGCAAGGCTGTTAATGAACTTCTGAATCTCACGAGTAGTCAGCTTGTCAAGACGAATGTGACCGATGGCGGCGCAAACACGCTTTGTAAGCTGACGTTGTAATTCCTTTTCGATCTGTTTCTCTGTCATTTTGGGGTCGGGTGTCCAGATCATTTTCTGCGTGACCTGCTGTCCGTTTGCTTTGTATCCGACGAAAACTTCTTTTTAATGCATCGAACGAAATTAGCGAGTAGATGCATTTATTTTAAAATCGCTATAAACAATACCCTATTTTAGTATTGAAATACGATGGATAATATGGTATCATTTATTTAGACAAAAACTGATATGGAGGTGAGCTGCGTTGAGAAACGATTTGCCTGTTTTCGATAATCACGATAAAAGAATAAAATATTATGAACTGCTTTTGAAACGTGATAATCTTGATGAGCTTCCCGAATATAAACTGCCCGAGGGATATAGGTTCACGTTTTATAAAAGCGGCGACCGTGATAACTGGATAGAGATAGAAAAATCTGCAAAGGAATTTGAAACCTACGAGCAGGGATTGGAGTCTTGGAACAGATTTTATGAGGGTAAGGACGATGAACTTACCCAACGTATGGTGTTTGTTGAAAACGATAACGGCGAGAAAGTAGCGACTGCATCTGCTTTTTACGATATTTACGGCAGGGATAAATCGGGAGCAGGGTGGCTTCACTGGGTCGCAGTCAAGCGTGAATATCAGGGCAAGGGACTGTCAAAGCCGCTTATCGGTTATGTGCTTAATGTGATGAAAGACCTCGGCTACACTCATGCAAAAATTCCGACACAGACAACAACTTGGCTTGCCTGCAAGATATATCTTGATTTTGGCTTTGTCCCGATTCCTCAGAATGCGATAAACAGCCGTGATGGGTGGAGAATTATTAAGACATTGACCGGACATAAGGCTCTTGCGGAGTTTGATCGTGCGGAAATTGAGGAAATATTATTATGACAAATACTGCAAAGGAAAATATGAGCTATGAAAATATTTATCTGTGATGACGAACCGAAAATTATGTCGGACATTTCGGCAAAAGTAAGATTAGCGCTTCCCGAAGCTGATATTTCGGAATTTACAAGCGGAAAATTTCTCCTTGAAGCAATTACTGAAAACAACTTCGATATTCTCCTTTTGGACATAGATATGCCCGAAATAAGCGGTCTGGATATTGCGGCACGTCTTACCAAATTGGAAAACAAACCCCTGCTTGTATTTGTAACAAGCCACGATGAGGTGGTTTATGACAGCTTACAGTTCCACCCCTTCGGATTTGTCCGCAAAGGCTATATGGATAAGGAGCTTCCACGCATACTTGCAGACTGCGTGACTGAGCTGGGGAGCCGTGAAAAGCATTTCTGCTTTCACACTGCAAATGCCGATATCAAATTACAGCTTGATGAAATTTTGTATTTTGAATCGGACGGAAACTATTTAAAACTATTTTCTAAGGACAAGGAATACCGTTTTCGTGACACACTTTCAGCCGTAGAAAACACACTATCGGACA
>JAGBFZ010000371.1 GCA_018110855.1 Oscillospiraceae bacterium | reverse complement strand
GTCAGATTGTGCAAAAATTTCGCAGGCAGGCTGACGCCTGTCAAGAAATTTTGGTGCAATATGACGGAAAATATGCAAGCAAGATGCGTGCCAAGCCGTCAGGCGTGATTTATTCAGTGTTTTCCCAAGACAGAAATGTCTCCGTAGCTCAGCAGGATAGAGCGTTCGCCTCCTAAGCGAAAGGCCGTGGGTTCAAATCCCGCCGGGGACGCCATTTTTTTGCCCGAAAATTTCGGGCAATATTATTAAAAATTGCTGCCGTACACCTGAATGTGCGGCAGCAATTTTTATATTATGCCTGATTATGTAAATAAGAACAACACTGCCCCGTCTCAGACAAATGCAGCGTCTTTGCATAAAGCTCCTCATCCTCATAAATATTTCCAATGACCCTGACCGCAGCACCGTCCACAGGAAGCATATCAAAGCCGAAGAACATATACAGCGGAAGAGCGTTCAGCGCACCCGTTTCTTCATCAAAAAACTGAACATAGAATATCCCGCCGCTCATAAACACCACGCCGTCAAGAGATGAAAGCATTTCGCATCCCTCAGGGACATCCGCATATATTATTCTGCGTTCATTATCGTCCTTGCCGAACAGCTCAGGACCATTATTCTGCGAAAATCGGCGAATGCGGACAATATCCCCCTCAAAAACATCTGACCTGTTTCCGTCCTTAAAGCCCGAAGCAAGCCCCAGAGTATCAATAGAGATGGCACACATTTCATAAGCGCCGTCTCCCGCTTTTTTATTAATAATGGAGAAATTCCCCTGAAAATCACGGCAAAGAACGCCCACAGCCCAGTGGTCATCGGGAGGAGCCACATTTTTGAAAACGATCTGCGCTCTGAAAATGAAATAAGGATACAAAGGCTGAAACCTTTTCAAAGACATAAGCGGCATTCCCTCCCCCTGCAAGAAAATCATGGAATATTATATATTATAACACACTCGCCTGACAATTTCAATAGTTATTTTGCATATAGTTATATTCTGAAATTTTCATACCAAATGTCGAAATAAAGTGGCAGAACATTTGTCTGCCGCTTTATAATGATCAATATTTTTTAAGAACCGAAACAGCTCCTATAACGATCTCGGAAGCCTTTTCAAGATTTCTGCTTAGGAGCTCGGAATCCTTGCGGGATTTAGCCATTTCCATTGCCGCCGCAACAGTTTCTCTGCCGACCTCGACCTGAGTGCGATAGATCTCGTCCAGCTGAGACGCAGCGAATTCCTCAAGATTCTTGTAGCATACCTTCAGATCCTTGATAGTGTTGTTTCTGATATCATCGTAATTTTCCAGAGCAGAATCAATGATCTCCGACTGCTGCTTCTTGTTAAGGATATTGCGGAAGAAGGGTATAGTAGTTGAAGGGAAGCCCATCTCTCTGCCTGCACCCTGAGAAGCCGCCTCACGGATCTTGTCCGCAACAAAGGTGTTAACATTCACAGTCTCGCTGCATGATATCCTTGCACCTGCAAGATCGGCAATACCGAGCTTTCTCGAAAGCTCGCTTGCCATATCGTTGATCACATCGTTAAGACGGGAGTGATGAATCTCAAGGCACTTTCTGTAAGCCTCGCCAACCTTGTCCATCAGATAGGAGTAGAAATGTCTCTCCACATCCTCGTCCTTAACGGTGGTGCGGCAGGCAAGAATATCCTCACGAAGCTTTGTGAAGAACTCGTACATCCAGTGCTCAGCCTCCTGCATCATCTCAGTGATAGAGAGAATGATCTTTGGCTTCTGGTTTTCAAGAGCCGCCGCAAGAGTGGTGCATTCCCGCTCGAAGTCAACCGAAAGCTTGTCCAGATTCGCCCTGTCCATCTTCATCATGTCGCTGATCATGTTAAGACGGTTAAGAGTGTCTGTAAGCATGAGACGAAGCATGGAGAAAACACGCTGAGTGCGGATAGTGTCCTTCTGAACGATTATCTCCCTTGAAAGAGCCAGCTCAAATTTTAAAAACTGATTCTCGTAATAATCCTGAAAGCCCTTTATATCGGGACGGTTAAGACCGATCTTTCTGCGGTACTCGTCAATTCCGCTTATGCCGTAGACCTCAGCATTGGGGATCAGCTGAGAGCATATCTCACGGATACGTCCCACAACCTTTTCAATATCCTCCATGGAATCCATAGCGTCGATCATGTTAACAAGAACAAAAACCTTGCTGAAATTCTGAGGAACGATATGCTCGGCAATGAAGAACTGCTCGGACTCGGAAAAGGGCGACAAAGCAGAAGCCACATAAATAAGAGCGTCTGCCTTCACAAGGAAATCCTTTACCTGCTTGTCAAGATCGTCAAGGTCGCTGAGACCCGGGGTATCAACTATCTGTATCTCTTTCAGAATAGGAGCGTCGCTTCTCACGTCAACGTAATCAAGCTCTCCCGGAAAGAAATCCATAAGCTCTGAAAGCCTGTCGCGGCTCAGATCATCGGGAGTGAGAGTCACCCTCTTTTCATTGCGGAGAACTGCCTCAACGGAAGGTCTTTCGCCGTAGGAAATGCAGTTTACCGTAAAGGTCTCGGGGGCAACGTTTACAGGGGCAATGGAGCGCCCTAAAATAGCGTTTATTATCGTACTTTTTCCGCGCTTGAAGTCACCTGTTACCATGAGAGAAAAGGGCTGATCCATTTTCTTTGCTATAATGGAATCCCACTTGGACATTCTCTCCACAGCCTCGTCACCCAGAATAGCAACAAGCTCCGGATCCTTCACAAGCTTGGACAGCTCACCACGGACAAATTCAATATCTGCGGCAGCGTTATCGTAATTTTTTTCCATCTGACAGCACCTCCTTTACACAGTATGACCGCTGTCTGAATTAGCAATGATATCGCAGCGGATCTCAAGAGACTGCTTGCTGCCCACATGGCTTGCGGACGACGAAAGATCGGGACGCCAGATATAAAGGATCTCGCAGCCGATAAACTCCATAGCCGCTGCAATACGTCTTTCATCAGCGGAGCAGCCGTCCATGTTAAGGTCACGAACGGGAGTTATGTGGAGGGTCTCGTAACGCTGCAGAATAGCGTCAATGTCAATTTCCTTGTTCTGATTTCCGAAGGAATCGGGAACGCCCTTTTTCCTTACGGATGCAAATATTTTCGGGAAATCCGCAGGAGAATCAAGGCAGATAATTCCTGCTCTGTCCGCAGTAATATCTCCCGAGATTATCCATTTGTTGAGAACATAATTCAGCTCTCTCACATTGCTTTTGCCGCCGTTATCGGAATCGGCAGAAGCGTCTCCCCTGCTGATGCCGGGATATGTGAAGGCATAGTTGAAAGCAGAGTGCCTGTTCTGGAGCCTGCCGCATTCGCAGCCTACAAGATAGCAAAGCTCATCGGGAGTAAAGCCTTCTGCAATATCACTTGTCATAATGATGCATGGCTCAATGCCCTCTCCCGCCAGAGACATTATCTCAGGGACCTCTCCCGCCTTTTTAACAAGAACGACCGGGAGACTTATCTGAAGTCTCTCGCTGCATTTTTTCGCAGCGTCGTAAGCCTTTGCATATTTCATGGAGCTTGCGCTGTCGCTGCTCTGAAAATATCTTTTAAAGCGTCCGGGGATATCGTTGCTTACAATAGCCTTGTAAAGCCTTGACCAGCCCGAGATACCGCCTATTTTCTGTCTCATGGCAAAATCAGCGTCGAAGGCATAGTCCAGAGTACCGCCCACAACGTGTTCCTGATAGGAACGTGTCCTCTCCACCAGATAATCGGAGAAGGATGTGTTAATTTCCATAAGAGGATTATACGATTCAGTCATTACATATCCTCCTCTTATTCTTCTTCATCGGACAGGATCTCGGTAAGAGCCCTGTGGAGATTGTATGTATCAGCAAGCATACCGCCCACATTTTCGGCAATGCTCTGAAGCCTGATCTTTTCATTGTCGGACATGACCTTTTTCTGCTGCTTGACATCATTAAGGTCGTCAAGAGTTTTCTGAGTATCCTTGAGTATGATCTCAGTTTCCTGCTCGATCTGAGTCTTGAGACCCGAGAAGGAGTTATATACCTGCTGACGAACAGATTCGGTAAAGTCGGAATTGATCTTCATTTCGTGGAACTGCTTCTTTACAGTAGCCTTCATATTGACCTTAAATTTGTCAATACGCTCCTGAACAAGGAACTTGTCAACAGCAAATTTGCCCGTAAATGTGCCTGCAAAGCCCGCAAGAGCCATAATGCAGATACCTGCGGGAGTAAGGAACGCACCGCCCACCACAGTGGTAACAAGCAGGAAAGAAGTAGCGAGCCATGTGGTAAGACCCGTAAGACCGCCAAGCAGCGCACCCTTTACGCCTGCCTCCCTGAAGCCGATAAACAGTCCGCCGATACCGCCCGTACCGATGACCGAGCCGATAATGCTGTCAGCAACGCCGCCGTTTCTGTTGTGCTTTGCAGGAACGGAGAACAGCTCCTGAATACGGTTCAAAGACTCGAAGAATTCATCCTGGAAGGACTGGAGACGAACAGCCTCCTCGGAAAGACCCACGTTGATATCATTCTGGATCTGCTCACAGATGAGCTGAGCCTTGTTTTCAATATTTTCCTTGATTTTCTGAGTCAGCTTTTCATAAACGATCTTGAGCTTTTCGCGCTTGAGATCCTCGCCCGCCATCTGATAATCGTCAATTACCTGCATAGCAGTCTCCTCGATCTTCACCCAGTAATCGTCAAGGATAGGCTGCAGCTGTTCAAACACCTTGTTGGCAGCGTTGTTTATGCGAACAAATTCCTCACGCTTCTTTGTACGGATCTCCTCGATCTCCTCAATGGCAAGCTGATACTTCTCCATAAACTCATCGGTTTCCATAACAAGAGCATTTTCATGGATAACGATGGAGTTGATTATCTCCGAACCGGAGCTGATTATCTTGTTTGCAAGTATCTGGAGAGTGATAGAGCCTCTCTCCTTTGTGAGCATAGACTCAAGAACGCTTTCAAACTTGGGGAAATTACTTTCCAGAAGCATCTGTTCATCCTTGTTTTCCTTAGCAATAAGAGCCTTCTTTGCATAAACGCCGATAACCTTGGGCTTGCCGATCTTTCGCTTGTAAACGGCAAACTCCTTGGAATTTTCGCCCATGACCTTCTTAGCCTTATCCATAACATAGCTGCAAATGCGCTTTTCAACAGTTTCAACTATCCTGTCCTCGTCCTCCTTGGAGAAGGTGCCGAAGCAGTTTACAGCAAATATGATACGGCCCAGATCGCTTGTGAGCATTTTATTTTCGAGGAATTCCTTTTCAAACTGCGAGAAAGGAGAGTTTGCACTGATAACAAAAACAGCAGCGTCTATCTCGGGAAGAATAGACATGGTAACATTAGTCATCTGCTCGTCGTCGTTCAGACCGGGAGTGTCAATGATGTCAACATGATTTTTGCAGAAATCGGTATCGTAATAAACGGTAGCTTCCTTAACAGTCTCAGCCTTTTTTTCGGATTCATAGGAAAGCTTTGTGACATAATCCGCAAGATGGTTGATATCTACCCTTTCGGAGGAGCCGTCCTTGTATTCAACCACAACATAAGGGTCCTTGCTGTAGGTGACACGGTTGAGGGTAGCGGTTGCGGGGAGAACGTCCGCAGGAAGAACCTCCTGACCCAGCAGGGCATTGATGAGGGTGCTCTTTCCACGCTTGAACTCACCGACAATAGCGACCTCAAAGTGATCTCCTGCAGATTTCTCAATAATGTCCTCAATAGAGCGGGCGGTGTTTTCAAGATTTAGGGAAGCAGCATATTCCTTGAGCTGACCCAGAGTCTCGGTCAGATCGTTGACAGTTTCACGAAACGAGGAATAGCTCGCAAAATCATAAGTCTGTTGTTCCATTATATACCTCCTGTGATTATTCCGCACAAAGTCCCGATGCGGTATTAAAAGCAGTCTGAAAGGCTCGGCATACAGACCGCAAAGAAATTCAACCCATAATAATAATATTATATCATATTTTTCTTAATAAAGTCAATGAGAGACAGGCTTTAAAACAGAAAAATCCCGACTTTCTTTTTGGTGATACTTCACAAAAACGCCAAATATTACATGAACAGGCAGTAAAAAGGTTACAAAATGATTAAAAAAGGGCTGCCGCCGCAGCCCCATAGATCATTCTTTAACAAGAACCTTAACTATCTCACCCATTACTGCCTTGTGAACATCACCGTCAGCATACCAGTGACGGTGTTCCTCCGCAAGAGCATTAACGTCCATGTCCTGAGTGTATATCTTTTTGCAGATAAAGATCATCTCCGCCTCCTCAAAAGCAGCAGTGCCGTCAATGAAAAGAGGAGTCAGACCCGTTTCCTTAGCCTTGTCACAGTCTCTGCCCGAATGAGCGCCGCAGAATTTCAGTGCATTTTTCTGCTCCTCGGAATAGAAGCTGACAGTAAAAAGCTCGTTTTTCTCCACAAATTCAAGGGTGTAGCGGCTCTGACGGATAACCGTTTCCATCACGTTCTTTCCCCACATAACACCCATGAAGCCCCATGAAGCAGTCATAGTGTTGTAACCCTTTTCGTCACCTGCGGTAATGAGCATCCACTGCTTTCCGATCTTGTCAAAGGGATTGAAATTAAGCTCGGAAGCCTTGATCTCCTTAAATGCCATAGTAAATTACCTCCAAAAAATATTCTTTATAATAATACTTTAACAATCGTTTTTTTATTCCGCCCCGTCAATAATTCCTCCGCCGACAACAATATCCCCGTCATAAAAAACGCATGCCTGCCCCTTTGCGGGAGCACGAACGGGAGAGGAAAATTCTATCCTCATAATGCCGTTTTCCTCGGGAAATATGACAGCCTCCTGCTCCTTTGCACTGTATCTCGCCTTTGCAGTGACACTCATAGGCTCGGAAACATTGTCAAGCGAAATGAGATTCACGTCTCTCAGAAAAAGCACGGATTTAAAAAGATCAGCTTCATCGGACAATGTGACCGTACCCTTAACGGGATCCTTTTCCGTTACAAAAACAGGCTTTCCGAAGGTAACGCCAAGACCTCTCCGCTGTCCTATGGTGTAATTGATAATACCCGAGTGAACGCCTATCTTCTCGCCTGATTTATCAACAAAATCGCCCTCAGCAGGCACATATCCCGTGTATCGCTCAATAAACGCCGCATAATCCCCATCGGGAACAAAGCAGATATCCTGACTGTCGGGCTTTCGTGAATTTATAAGACCCCGTTCCTCGGCAAAAGCACGGATAGCAGGCTTGTCCATACCGTAAAGAGGAAAAGGCGTGTGAGCCAGCTGATGCTGAGTAAGTGTATAAAGCACATAGGTCTGATCCTTCCGCCTGTCCGCAGGGCGTTTCAGAAGATATCTGCCGTTCTCAAACGAAATATCCGCATAATGCCCCGTAGCGATATAATCAAAGCCTAAAAGCTCCGCCCTTCTCAGCATAAGATCAAATTTCATATGCTTGTTGCACTCAATACAGGGATTCGGGGTCTCCCCGTTTATATAGCTGTCCGCAAAAGGATGCATTACCTTTTTCCCGACTTCCTCGGTAAAATTCAGAACGATATGATCTATCCCCAGCTTCCTGCAAACGCTTTTAGCGTCATCAACATCTGCAAGGGAGCAGCAGCCGCCTTCCAAATAGTCCTCTCCGAGAACGGAATTATCGTAAATTCTGAGAGTACAGCCGCAGACCTCATAGCCCTGCTCGGAAAGCATTGCCGCCGCCGCAGAGCTGTCCACACCGCCGCTCATGCCCACAAGAACCTTTTTTTTATCCATTATCTATCCTCCCGAAAGAGCTTATGAATCAGTCGTGTAAGTATGATTCCCCCCACTGCTTCAATAAATGGTGATTTTGCAAGCACATTTATCCAGAATTTCTGAATACCCGTTCCCGTGAATTTTATCATAAAGAAAAGAATCAGAAACAGGGAAAATATACCTCCGAACTGAATGCAGCATATCCTGTCAAAGGAGCGATTTTTCTTTAATAAAGGCGCTGTTATGAGATTTAAAACAAGCGCCGCAGCAGCACCGGCAAAAACAGCAATGATCCATTTTTCGAGCTTGTTTGAAAGGATCATGGGTGAAAGGAATTTCACTCCAAAAATAAAGTAGATAAGAGCAAAAGCAAGCGATGGGATAATATCGCGAAGATAAAATATCCACCCGCCGAACCTGAAAATTTTCAAAGGGATATCCGAAAGCACCATGATGCAGCTTTCGGTAACATTTCTTTTTAAAATGACCTGCTTTTCCCCGTCCTCATCGGCTTTGGAGTATGTTATGGTAATAGAACCATCCTCCTCGAACTGCTTGTTTCCCTTGGAATAGCCTTTAAGGATCTTGTCGAGCAGCCATTCCGCCTCGTTCAAACGATCGTGACGGGCGAGACCTGATAAAATATATCCATAGCTCTGCAATTCAGATCAGCTCCTTAAAACTTTCTATCCGCCTGTGAACGCAGCCCTGGAGAGCCTCAAAGTCCCCAAAATGACCGCTGTTAACGCCGATAGTGTAAAACCCGTTCCGAAAAGCGGTTTTCGCCGCATGGGGCGAATCCTCGATAACAGCCGTCTCATTTGGAGAAACGCCCATTTTCTCAGCGCACATAAAAAAAATCCTCGGGTCGTCCTTTGAAGAACCCGCTTCATCGGAGGTGACAATAAATTCAAGACTTTGGAGAATGCCATTGTGCCTTAAAACGCCCTCAGCCAGCTCTCTTGAATTTGAAGTGGCAGCGCACATTTTTATCCCCCGCTCTGAAAAGCACTGAATAAGCTCCTTTGCATAAGGCATGAGCCTGACCTCATAGAAATATTTCTCTCTCACGATCTCGGTTATCTCACGGGCAACGTCCTCAACACTTTCGGGGAGAGAGTAATAATCTCTGAGGTACTCCGCCGCACTCATAAAATGCATGGATTTAAGCGCAACGGAAACCTCGCTGTCATATTCGATACCCCGCCTTGAAAGGAAGATCCTGTCAGATTCCGTCCATACTCCAAGGCTGTCCGCAAGAGTACCGTCAATGTCAAAAATGACCGCCTTAATATTTTTCATGCCTGCTCCTCGACCGAATATGTAAGATTTTCCCAGATAAGCGAAACGCCGATGTCCGTCTCCTCGGGAAGCAGAGCCATGGCAATAAACAGCTCATCACCCGAGCATTTGTCTCTGAGGGTGGCATATTCGCCCTCTATCTTAATAACAGAATAATGCTTTGTTTCCATAATAATGACCATTCCTTTTCTGAGAGTTTTGTGGTTTGCGAAGCAAATCGAGGCAACAGCCGAAGAAACAAAACTCGGTTTGAAAATCTTTGATTTTCAAACTTTGCTCCCTTCGGAAAAATTACTCCTCGTCCTCCTCGCAGAGCATAAGCCACTCATCGGAATAATCGGAAGACAGCTGCTTGAGCCTTTCAAACTCGGCGCACTTCTCGTTCATCAGAACATAATCCGCCGCCGCCTCGGGAGAAGTCATTTCTTCTTCCACAGCCGCCATCTGCGCCTCAAGCTCGCCGATCAGCTTCTCAAGCTCCTTAATGCGGTTTCTGCGCTTTGCATCCCTTGCACGCTGCTCCTTTGAGCGGTATGCCGCAGCATTTTTCTTTTCGGCATCTTCCTTTGCCTTCTGCTGCTTCTGCTCGGCAATAGCCTCCTGCTCCGCCTGCATTCTGATGCGCTTGTCCGAAAGATATTCCTCAAAGCCGCCGTTGTATTCATGAAGCTCCCCGGGAGTTATCTCAAATATCCTGTCACAAATACGGCTCAGCAGATACCTGTCATGGGAAACAAGAATAACAGTACCCTCGAAATCCGCCAAAGCCTCCTCAAGTACTTCCTTTGCGTCAATGTCAAGATGGTTTGTAGGCTCGTCAAGGATAAGAACATTACCTCTCTCAAGCATCATGATGGCAAAACAGAGTTTTGCCCTCTCGCCGCCGCTGATAACGCCCACCTGCTTAAAAACATTCTCCCCCGTAAATTTCACAAGCCCCAGCAGACTTCTCACCTGCTCGTCAGTCATGCCCCGACGGCGATCATGTATCTCGTCAATGACAGTCTTGTTAAAATCCAGCTGAGAATTTTCCTGATCGAAATAGGAAATTTTTATATTCTTGTTCCACTCCACCGTTCCTCTCGGTGAACGGAGCTTTTTCTGAATAATTTTAAGCAGCGTGGATTTTCCGATACCGTTAGGACCCACAATGCCTATCTTGTCGCCCCTGCGAACGGTAAAGGAAATATTCTCCGCAAGGAGCTTGTCCCCCGCAGTAATGTCAATGTTCTTGACCCAAAGGATCTCCTGCGGCGGCTCGTAATCATATTCAAAGCGTATCTTCGCCTTTTTCTCATATGTTATGGGTTTTTCGAGAATCTCCATAGCCTCAAGCTTTTTAACACGGCTCTTCGCCATTGCAGAGGTGGTGGCACGAACAATGTTCCTGTCAACGAAATCCTGCAGCTTGGCAATTTCCGCCTGCTGAGCCTCGTATTCCTTCATTCTCCGCTCAACATCGGCAGCTTTAAGCTCGGTAAATTTCGTGTAATTTCCCTTCCATCTGCGAAGCCTTGTCCGCTCTATCTCGCAGACAGAGGTGCATAGCTTGTCAAGGAAATATCTGTCGTGAGATACAATAAGCAGCGCACCCTTGTACCCCGCAAGATAATCCTCCAGCCACATTATCGTGTCAAAATCAAGATGGTTCGTAGGCTCGTCAAGAATAAGCAGCCGAGGATTTTCAAGAAGCAGCTTCGCCATAGCAAGACGAGTTTTTTCACCGCCCGAAAGAGTGGAGATCACCCTGTCATAGGTCTCGGGAGGAAAGCCCATTCCGTTTAAAACAGTCTTTATCTTAACACTGATAAGATATCCCTCGTTAGCCTCAAAAAAAGCCGTCTTGCGGTCGTATTCGGCGCTTATCTCCTTAAAATGCTCCTCGTTTTCGTGGATCTCGGGACGAGACATTTCCTCCTCAAGCCGTCTCAGCTCCTCCTGAACGGATAAAAGCTCGGAAAAGACCGACATCATCTCCTCCATCACCTTAGAGGAGCGGTCAAGCCCCGAATTCTGCTCCAGAAACCCCACCGTTGAGCCTCGTGTTATGGCTAAATGCGGCACATTCGGCTCGGGCTGAGTCTCATATTCCTCCCTGCCCGTAATAATTTTAAGCAGCGTAGATTTTCCGCAGCCGTTAATTCCCACAAGACCTATCCTGTCATTGTCCTCGATCGTAAGGCACACATTGTCGAGAATAGTTTTTCCGTTATATATTTTGGAGATATTTTCCATTGAAAGTATCATTGTCCCGATTCTCCCGATAAAAAAGTCATTATGTAAAATATATTATACCATATCCTGTGGATAATTTCAACTGCGGGAGAGGAAATTTCTCAAAGCTCCGCCCACTCAATGCATTCGGGTCTTTTTCCCGTGGAAATAAACTCCCTTGCCGCCCTGACAGCAAGAGCAGAGCTGACAGCATATCTGCCGTCAAGCTCTGTTTTCTCCTCGGGAGTATTTGTGTAAAATGTGACAGACTTCCCCTCGTTTTCACCGCCAAAAGACTGAGATCCGGCGCAGGAATCATCGGAAAAATATGTAACGCTTCCCAAGCCGCCGTTTATCATCACAGCCAGACAAGGATATTCACCTTCAAACGATATCCAAAATTCGTTAACGCCGCTGCCGAAGCGTATTTTCAGCATATCATATGCCTCTTCCAAGGAAACATCCGAAAATGTTCCGCCGAAGTGGGATATGTTCATTATACTATTCTATCCTCCAGTCCACAGGCTCTATGCCGTGAGCGGTGAGAAAATCATTGCATTTTGAAAAATGCCTGCATCCGAAAAAGCCGTTATAAGCGGATAAAGGAGAAGGGTGCGCCGCCGTAAGTACAAGATGCTTCGGATTAGTGATAAGCGCCCGCTTAGATTTGGCATTAGCGCCCCACAGCAGAAAAACTATCGGCTTTTCCCGCTCATTGAGCTTCCCGATAACATGATCGGTAAAAATCTCCCAGCCCTTACCCTTGTGGGAATTAGCCTGCCCCCGCCTAACGGTCAGAACAGTGTTTAGCATAAGAACACCGCTGTCCGCCCACTTGTACAGCTCCCCGTGCGGAGCGGGAGGGATACCAAGATCGGCATTTATCTCCTTGTAAATATTCTGTAATGACGGCGGAATGGGACAGCCCTTCTGAACCGAAAAGCAAAGCCCGTGAGCCTGTCCCGGCTCATGGTAAGGGTCCTGCCCTAAGATCACCGCCTTAACATTGTTGTAAGACGTGTGCTTCATGGCGTTGAAAATATTATTCATATCGGGATAAATCTCCCTCGAAAAATATTCCTGCTTGAGGAATTCCCTCAGCTCCTTGTAATAGGGCAGCTCAAATTCCCCCGCCATTACCTCGTCCCATTCGTTTCCGAAATTAACCATAAAATCAGTCCTTTCCGAGAAGCGGCTTCAAATATCTTCCCGTGTAGCTTTCATCGCAGGCAGCAATATCCTCAGGAGTGCCGCAGCAAACGAGAGTGCCGCCCTTGTCGCCCCCCTCTGGACCCAGATCAATAATATAGTCTGCCGTCTTTATCACATCAAGATTATGCTCGATAACAAGCACCGTGTTTCCCGATTCCGCCAGCCGCTGCAAAACCTCAAGCAGCTTGTGAACGTCCGCCGTGTGCAGACCCGTGGTAGGCTCGTCAAGAATGTAAATAGTCCTGCCCGTGGAGCGTCTTGCAAGCTCCGCCGCCAGCTTGACTCTCTGAGCCTCGCCGCCCGAAAGAGTGGTAGCAGGCTGACCTATCTTGATATACCCAAGTCCAACCTCCTGCAAGGTAAGGAGCTTTCGGTAAATTTTCTGATGATTTGCAAAGAACTCCACACCCTCGTCAACAGTCATCTCAAGAACATCATAAATGTTCCTGCCCTTGTATCTGACCTCAAGAGTCTCACGGTTGTAGCGTTTTCCCTTGCACACCTCGCAGGGAACATAAACATCGGGAAGAAAATGCATTTCGATCTTGATGATACCGTCACCCTCGCAGGATTCGCACCGTCCGCCCTTAACGTTGAATGAGAACCTCCCCGCATTATAGCCTCTCGTTTTAGCGTCATTAGTCTCCGCAAAAAGCTCTCTGATGTCATTGAAAACGCCCGAATATGTGGCAGGATTGGAGCGCGGCGTCCTTCCGATGGGAGACTGATCTATTGCAATTACCTTGTCAAGATTTTCCTCACCCTCAATAGAAGTAAAAGCACCTGCTCTTGTCCTTGCACGGTTAAGCTTTGCCGCAAGATACTTGTATAGTATCTGATTCACAAGTGAGGACTTGCCCGAGCCGCTCACTCCCGTAACGCAGGTAAAAGTGCCGAGAGGAATGGAAACATCCACATTCTTGAGATTATTTTCCGAAGCGCCCTTAACGGTAAGGAACTTGCCGTTGCCCGTTCTTCTCACCTCGGGAACAGGAATCTTCCTTCTTCCGCTGAGATACGCACCCGTAATGGAGCGCTCGCAGTTCATAATATCCTGCACCGTACCCGAGCAGATTATCTCACCGCCGTGAATACCCGCATAAGGACCCACATCAACAATATGATCCGCCGCCCTCATGGTATCCTCGTCATGCTCCACCACAATGAGCGTATTTCCAAGATCTCTCAAACGCTTGAGCGTGCCGATAAGCTTGTCATTGTCCCTCTGATGAAGCCCTATTGAAGGCTCGTCAAGAATATAAAGCACACCCACAAGAGAAGAGCCTATCTGCGTAGCAAGCCTGATTCTCTGAGATTCGCCGCCCGAAAGAGTTCCCGCCGAGCGTGAAAGGGTAAGATACTCAAGCCCCACACTCTTTAAGAAACCGAGACGGCTGTTTATCTCCTTAACGATTCTCTCGCCGATGAAATTCTCCCTCTCGGTAAGCTGTAATTTGTCAAAGAAATCATAGCAGGAGGAAACCGAAAGCTCCGTTACCTCCGCAATGCTCTTTCCGCCAACCGTAACGCCGAGAATTTCCTTTTTCAGCCTTTTTCCGTGACATTCGGGGCAAAGCTCCTCGGACATATACTGTTCAATGTCCGCCTTGCTCCATTCGGAATTGCTGTCCCTGTAACGTCTTTCAAGGTTGTTCACAATTCCCTCAAAGGGCTGATAATAAACCCCTCCGCCGTAATCCGTAGCCCTGTGAAGCTCCAGCTTCTCATCGCCCGTACCGAAAAGCAGCTCATTTATCGCCTCATCGCACCAGGTTGTGAGAGGTTCTTCTACAGAATGACCATACTTCGCCGCAATTCCGTTAAAATACATCATAGCGATAGAGCCGTTATCGGTAGTCCCCCAGCCGCTTGCCTTTATGGCACCCTCTTTAATGGAAAGCTCGGGATTGGGAATAATAAGCGCAGGGTCAATTTTCCGAAAAACTCCCAGACCCGTGCATTTTGGACAAGCACCGTAAGGATTGTTGAAGGAGAACATTCTCGGAGAAAGCTCCTCCATGGAGACTCCATGCTCGGGGCAGGCGTAATTCTGCGAAAATAAAAGCTCCTCGCCGCCGATAACATCGCAGATGACCGTTCCCCCCGAAATACCCGAAGCAGTCTCAATGCTGTCTGAAAGACGGCTGCCCATTTCGGGCTTCACCACAAGCCTGTCCACCACGATCTCAATGGTGTGCTTCTTGTTTTTCTCAAGCTTTATCTCCTCGGAAAGGTCGTAAAGAATGCCGTCTATCCGCACACGGACATAGCCCGATTTTTTCGCCTGCTCAAGCTCCTTGACGTGTTCGCCCTTGCGCCCCTTGACAACGGGAGCAAGTATCTGAATTTTCGTTCCCTCGGGAAGAGAGGAGATCTTGTCAATTATCTGATCCACCGACTGCTGCTTTATCTCCCGACCGCACACAGGGCAGTGGGGAATACCGATCCTTGCATAAAGCAGACGGAAATAATCGTATATTTCCGTGACCGTTCCCACAGTAGAGCGGGGATTTTTCGAGGTGGTTTTCTGATCGATGGAAATAGCGGGAGAAAGCCCCTCAATGGAGTCCACATCGGGCTTGTCCATCTGCCCGAGAAACATTCTCGCATATGAAGAAAGGCTCTCCACATACCTCCTCTGACCGTCCGCATAAATGGTGTCAAAAGCAAGCGAGGACTTGCCCGAACCCGAAAGCCCCGTCATAACGATAAGCTTTTCACGGGGAAGCTCAAGGTCGATATTTTTCAAATTATGCTCTCTCGCACCCTTAATAACGATTTTATCAATAGGCATATAAAAAATCCTTTCCTATCAGTCAAAAATTCCCAGATCTCCGCCGTCCCGCATGGAATAGCACTTTGAGCCGCCCACAACAATGTGGTCCATTAGACGGATATCCACCGCCCGCAGCAGCTCGTTTATCCGCCTTGTAACAGCAATGTCCTCATCTGAGGGCTTCGGCTCGCCTCCGGGGTGATTATGAGCCAGCGCCGCCATGGAGCAATTGCTGTCAATGGCAGCACTCATTATTTTTCTCAGCTCCACCGAGGTATATGCAGAGGAACCCCTGCTTATCTCGGAAACAGCAAGAGGTCTGAGCTTGCTGTCAAAGCAGGCAAGCATGAATTTCTCCGTTCCCGAGCCAACGAAATAGGGCTTGAAAAGCTCGGAAAGCTGGGTGGTGGTGGTAACGGAAACGCCCTTGCTCTGCTCTTCGTAATATACTCCCACAAGCTTCGGAATAAGCCTGAAAAGCACTGCCGTGTTCTCGGTTATCCCCTTGACCTCGGTAAGAGCGGAAATATCCGCATTAAATACCCCCGCCACACTGCCGAATCTTCGGATAAGCTCATGAGCTATCTGCTTAGTGTCCTTCTGAGGAATGGTGTAAAAAAGCAGAAGCTCCAGAATCTCATGGGGAGCAAAGCTCTCCAGACCCGACTTCATAAACCGTTCTCTGACCCGTCCCCTGTGACCCTTTGCAGAGCTTTTCCGACTGTCCTCCTTTTGCGAAACAGCCTTTTTAAGCTCCTCCTTTTTCTCGGTCAAAGCACGTTCAAGCTCGTCCTCCCTGAGGGTGTCCAAAGCATTTTCAAGCTCCGAAATATCCATATCCACAGCTCCCGTCAAAAAAATCAGATATCCTCAAGACTGAGGGTAGCCACAGCATTAAGGCTCTCGTCAGCTCTTTTGCCGTCAAGAAAATCGTAATATCCCTGACAGGCTATCATAGCGCCATTGTCGCCGCAAAGCTCTAATGGAGGCAGAAAAACCTTGATACCCCTCTTGCCGCATTCATGAAGCATAAGCTCCCTCACACCCGAATTAGCGGAAACACCGCCCGCCACCGCAACAGTCTTGTAACCCAAAGCCTTCGCCGCCATAACAGTGCGGCTCACAAGCATTTCCGCAGCAGTTTTCTGAAAGCTTGCCGCCAGACTGTCGCTGTCAAGGCTCTCACCCTTCTGCTCAGCATTGTGAGCCAGATTTATCACCGCAGTTTTCAGACCGCTGAAGGAAAAATCGAACTCGCTGCCCGTCACCTTTGGAATGGGCAGCTTGTATTTGTCGGGGTCGCCTTTCCCCGCCGCCCTGTCAATGTGAACGCCCCCCGGATATGGATACCCCAGCACCCTTGCGCACTTGTCAAAAGCCTCACCCGCAGCATCGTCTCTCGTCCTGCCGATAACTCTGAATTTCGTGTAGCCGAGCACTTCAGTTATCTGCGAATGACCGCCGCTCGCCACAAGACAAAGATAAGGCGGCTCAAGCTCAGGGTGAGCAATATAATTTGAAGCAATGTGCCCCGCAATGTGATGAACGGGGATCAGCGGCTTTCCTGCCGCCATGGCAAGCCCCTTTGCAAAGCTCGTTCCCACAAGCAAAGCGCCAATAAGTCCCGGAGCATAAGTGACAGCAATGCCGTCAATATCGGATAAACCGCAGCCTGCTCCATCAAGAGCCGCCTTTACGACCGCAAGAATATTTTCCGAGTGTCTCCTCGAAGCAATTTCGGGAACGACCCCGCCGAATTTCTTATGCTCCTCCACCTGAGAAGCCACAATGTTAGAAAGTATAGTCCGTCCGTCAAGGGAGACCGAAGCCGCCGTCTCGTCGCAGGAGGACTCGATACCAAGAATTTTAATGCTCATAAAATCACCTTATTTTTCGCTCAATTTAATAAATGAAAAAGTAAAATCTCATATAATCACTACAAATTTTTTACAGCCCTACAAATTGGAATTTATCTGAACAACTCCTCAAAATAAGCTAATGTTTCGTCACTCATTTTTCTAATAAATCCACCTAATGATGCGGTTGTAAGATTTCCATTTTTATCAAATTTCAACGACTTTTGAGTGGATTTTGTTTTGCCAAAGAGAAAGGTTGATACTTGCTCTATCGGAATAAGCCTTGGTTGAATTGATGAACCATTTTTTCCACTTGCTGCTAAGTCCGCACAGCACATTATAGGTTCTTGATGAAATTTATGCGGTTTTATAATAAGATCATCTTCTTGAACTATGGTATGTATATTTGGGGGCAATTCAATCTTATCAGTATAGCCACTGCCACCGTTAAATACATAAAATTCGCCATAAACTCCTTGTTTTTTTAAGAGTATACCCTCTGGAATTAGTGCAGCAAAATAAGAACCTGTTTCTCTGATAAGATAGTCATAAGCAGGCTCAATTTTTTCTATTGGTAGTCTTGCCATTACACACAGAGTTTTATCTTTGATTGCAACAGGATAAATAATATCTCCAATTTTTAATGCTGAAATATGGGGCATTCTTGTATGCTGACTGCCATATACAACGCAAATTGGACCATTATCATTATGCATTTCAAGCTTTTTAATATAATCTTTTGACCAAAATGTAATATAACCACTCATTGTTAATCCCTCCTTCAAAGATATATCCCGATTTGTCGAGCTGATATTTCTCAGTCCATTTACCCATTGTGAATCTTTTTTATCATAACGATCCCGTCCTCTTTAGGAGAGGAATACATCCCCCGCCTGACCCGGCCCTTTCAAATCCGAAGGAGCCGTAAAGCCCGATAGCAGGTAAATTTGAAGCCCTCACCTCAAGAGAAATGCTCTCG
>JAGBFZ010000370.1 GCA_018110855.1 Oscillospiraceae bacterium | reverse complement strand
TGAATGCTAGAGAATACTACCCCACTATTATTGCAAACATCAAATTCATCAACAACCTTTTTAAGGTGAAAAATATCCGTTTTAATTTTATCTGATACACCATTATTACTGTTTGATTCAATATCTTCATCTAATTCATAAAAAATATGTACCGAGCCAAATCCAAACGCCACCTTTTTCACAGCTTTAATTTTGTCTAAATAATCAGCTATCTGAGGCTGGACTCTATTTTGAACTTCCTCAAGTAAATCACTTCTTATCTCAGAAGGCACAGCAAAATATCTTTCTGATTCCCAATAATCCTTATGCAGATTATTTATCAAACACAATTTTGAGAATTCACTTTTTATCTCATTTATCTTTTTATCGTCAGGACAACCATAATAATTATCTGAGGATTTATAAAACTTTTCTATAGTTGCATCATCCCAAACAATAAATCGCAGTCGCAATCGACCATCTGCAACCTTATCACAGATATAAGCAAATATTTCACAATCAAAATGTTCAAGAAATAATTTTTTTAATCCCACTAAAATTGCATCGGGAGTTTCTGTGCCTTTAATCAGCTTCTTAATATTTCTCAATTCATTGTCTTTTATGAACATTATTCACTTCCTCCATTACTGTACTATTTGTATTCTTCTCGATATATTCCGATTTGGTACAATATAAGAGTAGGAACGCAATGCGTAAAGCATTGAAAAACTACTCTTAAAGATATACAATAAAGAGGAAAGGTCCGACGCAATTCCGATTGGATTAACACATCCGCCCGACAAACTGTCGACCGCCTCTTATTGTATGCATTCGAGTAAACAGGTTGAAGCATAGCCTTCGTGTAACGAGCCAAAATGAGTGTCATTAAGAGTAAGTGGTTCTGCCTTTCAATTTTCTTTAAAGGAGGATACTCTATGATCAGCGTGGGTCTTGACATCTCAAAGGACAAAAGTACGGTATGTATGCTTCGACCTTATGGTGAAGTCGTGGAAGCTCCGCATGACATCGAACACAACGAACAGTCTTTGAACGCTTTAATTGAACGTATCAAATCATTCGATGAAGATGTTAAGGTCGTGCTTGAAGCTACCGGCGGCTATCATCAGGTAGTTGTTACTAAACTGCTTGAAGCAGATATTTTTACCGTTGTTGTAAATCCGTACATAATGAAAAAATACTGTGCAGCAGCTTTGAGAAAAGCAAAAACCGATAAAATTGATTCTATCCGTATAGCAAACTACGGCATAGACCATTGGTTTTCTATGACGGCATATTGTCCGCCAGATGAAATATATGCAGAATTAAAGCTGCTTGGCAGACAATATGATCAATATGTTCGGCTAAAGGTAAGCTGCAAAATTCAGCTTTCACATCTTCTTGACGGTGTTATGCCCGGAATCAAAACTATACTGCAAGGTACTGTTCCTGCGAACAGCACTAAGGACAAGCTTTGCGACTTTGTAGAAAAGTATTGGCACTATGACAATATCAAAAAGATGAGCGAAAAGCAGTTTGTTGCAGACTATGAAAAATGGACAAAGAAAAAGGGATATCGCTTCAACGAAAGTCAAGCGATAGCGATATATCAGCTTTCGAAGAACAATATCCCAACCCTTAAGTCCAGTACCCCATCCACCAAAATGCTGGTACTGCAGGCAGTGAAATCGGTAAGAGATGCCGAACTCACCTTATCCTTAATTATATCACAGATGCAGGAAATTGCAAGTACTTTACCTGAATATTCTGTGGTAAGGGAAATGAAAGGAGTTGGAGATGTTCTTTCAGTGCGTTTGATTGCCGAGATAGGAGATGTCAGACGTTTCCATAACGGCAGTGCTCTTGTAGCCTTTGCAGGAATTGACGCTCCGCCTTATGAATCGGGGAAATTCGTTGGAACTAAACGTAATATCTCAAAGCGTGGTTCATCAACTCTCCGAAAAATCGGATACGAAATTATGCACAGTCTTAAAGTTGTAAAGCCAACTGAGGATTCTGCAGTATATGATTTCATTATTAAAAAGGAAACAGAGGGCAAGCCCAAGCGTGTTGCCAAGATAGCAGGACTTAACAAATTCCTGCGTATTTATTATGCAAGAGTCATGGAGGTTTATTGCTAATCTCACAAAGCTCTTCATATATCAGAAGCAAGCCGAAAAAATTTTCTTTTTATCGGCTTTGTTGTTATGCCCTTTTGTTGAACAAAATTTCTTTTCAATTTTTTCTTAAAAGGCTTGACAAACAGTAACAGGTTTATCGGGCTGATAGTATCTATCGGCACGGAGACAAAACCGGCCGCCCCGCACGAATTAACAGCGCGGCCTCGCCGCGGAGCTGACACTCTTTCAGAGTGCCGTCCCCGCTTAAAACAGCTTAAGGCACCTTTTCTCGAACATCTCCTGCAAAGCGCAAAGCACGCCCATTCTTCCCGTGGCGTATGTAAGACCGCCCTGAACATACGCAGCATAAGGCTCTCTGAGAGGAGCGTCAGCGGAAAGCTCAATAGAAGCGCCGTTGTTGAAAGCGCCCGCCGCCATGATTACCTGACTGTCATATCCGGGCATATCCCAAGGCTCGGGAGCAACAAAGCTGTCAACAGGAGAGCCCTTCTGAATACCCTTGCAGAAAGCAATAAGATTCTGAGAATTTTTCATAAGGATCGCCGTAATGATATCTCCTCTCGGCTCACCGGGAGCAGGATAGCACTGATAACCCAGCTGAGTCATAACAGCGCTTGTGAATGTAGCCGTCTTGAGAGCATTTGCCACCACCTCGGGAGCATAAAAAAGCCCCTGATACATTCTCTTGTTCTGATCGAGAGAGCAGCCTGCCTCCCTGCCCACACCGGGACAGGTAAGACGATAGGACACCTGTTCAACGAGCTTTTTTGAACCGGCAATATAACCTCCCGTCTCAGCAATACCGCCTCCGGGATTCTTGATAAGAGAGCCGACAATAAGATCGGCACCTGCAGAAACAGGCTCGGACTTCTCCACAAATTCGCCGTAGCAGTTGTCCACCATTACAATAATGTCGGGATTAGCCCCCTTAGCCGCCTTAACGATCTCAGCAATGCCGCTTACCGTAAGAGAAGGACGCAGGGAATACCCCCTTGAGCGCTGAATATAAGCCAGCTTAGCCCCCTTTACCTTCTGAAATATCTCAGCCACATTAGGCTTGCCGTCGGGAGTAAGATCCACCTGCTCGTATTCCACCCCGTAATCCGCCAGAGAACCATTCCCGCTTCCTCTCAGACCAATGACCTCTTCAAGGGTGTCATAAGGTCTGCCCGTAAGTGAAACCATCTTGTCGCCCTTTCTGAGAACACCGAAAAGAGCGATAGTAAGAGCATGAGTACCCGAAACGATGCTGTGTCTCACAAGAGCGTCCTCCGCCCCCATAGACTGAGCAAAAACAGCGTCAAGAGTGTCACGTCCCATGTCATTATATCCATAGCCCGAGCTGCCCTTCATGCAAACATCGCTCACCTTGTTGTCAATAAAAGCCTTCAGCACCTTTTCGCCGTTAAAGCGTGCAGTGCGGTCAATATCCTTGAAAGCGCTCTCGCAGGCTTCCTCCGCCTTAGCAGCCGCCTTTAATATCCTCTCTTCAATCTCAAAGCCCTTCTGAACAACAGGCTTCGGGTCAAAAATTTCTGCCATATAAAAAATCTCCTTAAAAAGTTATTTGTTGATATTAATGTAAAAACAGTCCTCAGCAATGGGGACAAACCCAGCCTTTCGGTAAAAGCCCTCAAGCTCCTCAAACGCCCATAAACGGGGAATATTCCCCTCATTTAAAAGCATACGGGATATCATATCAAGCAGCTTTCCCGCATAGCCCTTTCCCCGTTCATCCGAAAGCGTTGCCACCTGAGAAATATACGCCGCCCCCTCATAAACGAAGTCCACGCAGGCGCAGGAAACGCCATGATACATAAACGCCCTCGAGACCCCATGCCTTATCCTGTGAGACATATCCGCATACCATAAATCAAATTCCATGTTTCCGAAAGCGTCCCTGACGATATCATACATATCCATAAGCGAAGCCGCTTCGGGAATATCATCGTCATCGGGTAAAATCCGCCTCTCAAACAAAATCCTCCGCCGCCCTTCAAATGACGGAAGATATAGCCTTTCACCAAAAGAGGGAGGACATTCCACCGTCTCGGGAGAATTTATCATAATAAAGTCGGAGATCTCCTCCGAGTCATCACAATCGCCGCATAAAACGCATGAGGAATTGTAAATCAGTCCGCTGCCCTTACCAAAGCGGTACAGCCTGCAAAAGTCATAGCCCGTACCGTAAGCATCGCAGGCAGCATTTATCCTGCCGCTGAAATAGCTCCCGTCAAGAAAAAGCTCCGAAGGACGTGAAATAAGCCTTATCATACCTCGCCCGAAAGGATCTTTTCAGCCATAGCAAGGCTTAAAGCATATGAATCGAAATAATCCACCTCGTTTATCACGCAGCAAGGAGTGTGTAAATACCTGCACGGAACGGAAACAGCGCAGGTGCGCACACCGCCCCTGCTAATGTGAATAGCACCGCTGTCATTGCCGCCCGCAATGACCGTCTTGGTCTGACGTTTGATGCCCATTTCCTCCGCAAGCCTGATGGAAAGAGAATATAGCCCCCTGTCATAAAGAGTGCTTCTGTCCATGTAGGACACCACAGGACCCTCACCGAGAATACAGCACCGCTTGTCGCCCTCGGAAAGAGGAATGTCAGCCGCCGTAGTGGCTTCAAGCACAAGAGCAAAATCGGGAGCAGCCTCAAAAGCCGCCGTCCTTGCACCCCTGAGTCCTATTTCCTCCTGAGTAACAAAGGTAAAGACGCAGTCATAAGGTATCGCCCTTTCAAGTATCATAGCAAGCATTATGGCACAGCCTGCCCTGTCATCAATAGCCTTTGATCGGATAAAACCGCCCTTTTCCGCAAATCCACAGGTGAAATAAGCATAATCCCCAAGGGATACCTGCTTTTCGGCATCAGCCTTGTCGGCAGCACCAATATCAATGTAAAGCCCCTCAAATTTGGGAGCCGCCTTACGTTCATCTTCTGACATATTGTGAACAGCCTTAGAACCCACAGCGCCCATAATGCCGCTCTGAAGCCTTACCTGCCTGCCGATAACAGCGTCAGCCTCAACGCCGCCCACGCAGTTGATGTTAAGCGTGCCATCCTCATTTATCCCCGTAACGATAAGCCCCACCTCGTCCATGTGAGCAGATATCATCAGCTTTTTTTCGGCAGCCCTTTCACCCTTGTACTCGGCAATAATGCAGCCCAGAGGAGTAATGCGGCAGTCACATTTGTCTCCTATCTTACCTAAAATATAATTTCTTACCCTGTCCTCCTGCCCCGAAGCGCCGTCAATTTCGCAAAGCTCCCTTAAAAGCACCCGAAGCAGCTCCCTGTTAACATTTATGCTCATTTCACATCACCCGCTTTCAGAAAATCCGCAATAAGCGAAGCAGTCAGCTCGCAGTCGGAAACGTCAATGACCTCCGCAGGAGTGTGCATATACCGCAGCGGAATAGACAGCGTGACCGCCCTTGAACCGCCCCTGTTAACGGAAAATCTGTCCGCATTAGTGCCGGTAGTGCCGTTCATGACTTCAACCTGATATGGGATATCATTTTTCTTTGAATGATTAATAAACCACTGTGAAAGCCCCCTGTCAAGGGAAGGAGCAATGCCGATCATGCAGCCCTTCTGAAGCTCTCCGCACTTGCGGGGATTTTCGCCGCCGCAAAGCGCAAAGCTCACATCTACCGCAATAGAAATATCGGGGTCAATGTCAAAAGCACCAATGCAGGCGCCCCGTTCACCCAGCTCCTCCTGAGCGGAGAACATGACCGTAAAAGAGCAGGGCAAAT
>JAGBFZ010000039.1 GCA_018110855.1 Oscillospiraceae bacterium | reverse complement strand
ATATATGCGTCAAGCTCGTCAATGCAGACAAGAGAGCTGCGGCTGTCCCATGGAGTAAAATGCCTTGCCTCGTAAAATTCCGAATAATTGGGGATATTTTTCTTTGGTACAAGACCGAGAATTTCTCCCTTGCAGCAAACAGCAGCGCAGTTATAAAGCCTGCCCGAATAAGTCACGGGAAGTCCGACAATAAATACTATCTCAAGCTCTGCCGTCTCCTCGAGGATATGCATGAGAGCGTTTTTTGCACCGCTTAAAAGGGTCTTTGACAAAAACAGATCGCCGCAGGTATAGCCCGTAATGCAAAGCTCGGGGAAAGTCAGCAGGGAGCAGTCATTTGCTGCGGCTTCCCTTACAGCCTTTATTATTTCTTCGGCATTGTAATTGCAGTCAGCCACTTTAAGATCGGGCACTGCGCAGCCGCATCTGATGAATCCGTCCTTCATAGAAATCAAACGTCCTTTCGTGTATAAAGACCTTATACTAATCTTTATATTAAAGAAAAATCTGTAAATATTTTTTATCAAAGCGTACAATTATACATAATAATTTTACCGCAGAGCGTGAGTGAATGTATGACGTGTTTGTAATCTTTTTATGAATAATTGAAGCAAAAATCTTGATTTATCAGGGAAAATATGGTATAATATTATAAGCTATTGCAAAACGGGCGTGATTATTCACAAGATTTTGCAGTATCGGGATAATAAAGGCTCTGCGGCGTTTGTCCGCAGGCAGAAATAAGGAGCAGATATAATGATCAAAAGCATGACAGGCTTTGGAAGAGCAGAGCAGATCATTGACGGCAGAGATATCATCGTTGAGATACGCTCGGTGAATCACCGCTATTACGAATTTTCCGCAAGAGTGCCCAGAGCCTACGGCTACATTGAGGAAAAGCTGAAAAGCTTTCTGGGCGGCAGGATATCGAGAGGCAAGGTGGAGGTCAGCGTTTCCATCACCGCCGTTGAAGCGGCAGATACCCTTATCGAGATAAACAGGCAGACTGCAAAGGGCTATGTGGACGCACTTAGAAGCGTGGGAGAGGAGCTTGGTCTTTCAGACGACCTTACACTTTCACAGCTTGTAAGGCTCCCCGACATTTTTACAGTGAGAAAGGCAGCCGCTGACGAAGAACAGATATGGAACAGCGTGAAGACCGTTGCTGACAAGGCTGTTTCAAGGTTTATCGCCATGCGTGAGACCGAGGGGGTCAAGATGAAGGAGGACGTTCTCGAGCGTGCGGATATCATCGAAAGGCTTGTGGACGAGGTGGAAAGGCTTTCGCCCCTTTCGGCGGAGAATTACAGAAACAAGCTCTATTCCCGTCTCTGTGAAGTCCTTGCGGATAAGAATATCGACGAGCAGAGACTTGTGACCGAGGCGGCGATATTTGCGGACAAGACCGCCGTTGCCGAGGAAACTGTAAGGCTCAAGAGCCATATCCGTCAGCTTCGGGATATGCTTTCCCTTGACGAGCCTGTGGGCAGAAAGCTGGATTTTCTCATTCAGGAATTTAACCGCGAAGCCAACACCATCGGTTCCAAGGCGCAGGATATTGCGGTAACAAAAATAGTTGTCGATCTGAAATCCGAGATCGAAAAGATCAGGGAGCAGATCCAGAATATCGAGTAAAGGAGAATGTCTATGCAGCTTATTCCCATCGGTTACGGGAACGCAGTATCCGCCGAAAGATTAGTGGCGGTGGTAAGCCCCGAATCTGCGCCCATCAAGCGGATAATACAGGACGCAAGGGACAGGGGAATGCTCATTGACGCCACCTACGGAAGAAAAACCAAATCCGTGCTTATCATGGACAGCGATCATGTGGTGCTGTCGGCAGTGCTGCCTTCGTCTCTTGCGGGACGTGCGGGAAATGCTTCCGATGATGAAGATACGGACAATATTGAAGAATAACAGCTTATTGAAAGGAAGGACAGTTCATGTCAAAGGGACTTTTAATAGTAGTGTCCGCTCCATCGGGCTGCGGAAAGGGAACAGTGCTTGCGGAGGTACTCAAAAAGGATAATTTCTATTATTCCGTATCAGCCACCACCCGTGCTCCCAGACCCGAAGATGTTGACGGAGTGACCTATCACTTTTTAACAAGAGAAAAATT